>RGES01000062.1 GCA_009917805.1 Verrucomicrobiota bacterium | reverse complement strand
GCGCGTCACGCCCGCTTCGCGTCTTCGCGGGCCTGCGAAGCGCCGCTATCCGCCCAGAGCTGCTGGGTGATCTTCAGCAGGACGTAGCCGCTCACGAGCGTGACGGCGGTGAGCACCCAGGCCATGGTGAGGCGCTTGGGGTCGCCCGACGCGTAGAGGAAGTTGCCGATGGCGAAGAGCGAGCCCCAGATGAGCGCGCAGCCGGCGATCCAGCCGACGAAGGCGGACCCGACACGGTTCTCCTGCGCGATCTCCGCGTCGCTGATGCCCGCCTCGGCGCGGATGTCCGTCCAACCGGGACCGGCGGGCTTCACCTTCTGGCAGAAGGAAATGAGGGTGGCGCGGTCGGTCTGCGGACCGACATAGGCGGTGATCAGCCAAGCGGCGGTCGTGAGTCCGACCTGCCAGAGGGTCGTCGTGGCGAAGTCGGCCTGCGGCAGGGCCATCGGGACGCCCACGGCGGTCACGAGCGACATCACCATGGCGACGACCTCGCACCAGGCGGAGACGCGCCACCAGAACCAGCGGGCGACGTACAGCAGCCCGGTGCCGGCGCCGATGGAGAGCAGGATCTGGAAGGCCGCCTGCGACGACGTAGAGGAGCACGGTCGAGAGGCGACCGACGTTCACGTAGTGCGCTTCGCTGGCGTCCTTCTTCATGAAGCGACGATAGAAGTCGTGCACGAGGTACGAGGAACCCCAGTTGAGGTGCGTCAGGATGGTCGAGGAATTCGCGGCGATGAGGCCGCCGATCATCAGGCCCACGAAGCCGACGGGCAGGAACATCAGCATCGCCGGGAAGGCGGAGTCATGGCCGATGAGGTGAGGATCGGCGTTCGGGAAGGCCTTGGTGATCGCCGCGAGGTCGGGGTAGACGATGATCGAGCACAGCGCGGTGATGATCCACGGCCACGGACGGAGGACGTAGTGGGCGATGTTGAAGAACAGCGTGCCGCCGAGGGAATCCTTCTCGGACTTCGAGGCCAGCATGCGCTGGGCGATGTACGAACCGCCGCCCGGTTCGGCGCCCGGGTACCAGTTGGCCCACCAGCTGATGGCGATCGGCAGGATGAAGATCATCAGCGCGAGCTCGGACATCGTGAAGTTCGGCAGCATGTCGAGGATCGGCTGGCCCTTGCCGTCCGAGGCTGACATCACCGGCACGCCGGCGGTCGTCACGACCTGCTGGGTGGAAAGCTGGGCGACGAGCGCCTTCAGTCCCGCCCAGCCGCCGGCGCCCTTGCCGACAAGCCGTTCCCCGACTTCGACGAGCGAGAACCAGGCGGCGGCGAAGACAGCGGTCATCTTGATGAAGAACTGCACCATATCGATGACGAGCACGCCCCAGAGGCCGGAGTGGGCGGCGAAGACGACGTTGAGGATACCGCAGACGACGATGGTCTGCCAGGCCGGCATGCCGAAGAGGATGTTGGCGATCTTGCACGCGGCCAAGGTCACCATGCCCATGATGAAGCAGTTGAAGAACAGGCCGAGGTACACCGCGCGGAAGCCGCGCACGACCGAAGCGGCGGTGCCGGAGTAGCGGTGCTCGTAGAACTCGAGGTCGGTCATGACGCCGGAACGACGCCACAGGCGGGCGAAGAAGAAGACCGTGGCCACGCCGGTGAGCACGAAGGCCCACCACTGCCAGTTGCCGGCGACGCCGTATTTGCGGACCTGCTCGGTCACCCAGTTCGGGGTGTCGGAGGAGAAGGTCGTCGCCACCATCGAGAGTCCGGCGAGCCACCACGGCACCGAACGACCGGAGGCGAAGAACTCGGCGGTGCTGCCGCCCGAGCGCTTGGCGAGGAAGAGCGCGGGGACGAAGCAAATCAGGACCGAAGCAGCGACGATGACCCAATCAATCCAGGTAATATGCATGGCGGGGGTAAGGGGTTGCCTACTTCTCTTTCACCCGGCCCGGCGTGGCAACCGCGTTCCCCCGCCCTATTTGAGCAATTCGGAGCATTAGGCTATCGAGGCTTCGCATCTAGGTAGGGCCGAGCATCCCTGCTCGGCCGCGGCCGGCCAAGGATGGCCCAACTCAGCCCTCTATTTGGTCTTCTGCAGCTCCGCCTCCGTCCACGCGTCGGTCCGGCCCTTGGTCTCGGCGCGGATCTTCTGGACGAGGTCGAGGGGTACGGGCGAGGCCTCGTGGTCCCATTCGCGGCGGATATACGTCAGGACTCCGGCGATCTGTTCGTCGGACAGGAAGCCGGCGGCCGGCATGTCGTAGCTGTAGCTGAGTCCCTTCACCTTGATGGGTCCGCGCAGGCCATGCATGACGACCTTGATGATGCGCTCGGGGTCGCCGTTGACCCACTCGGAATCGGCCAGCGGCGGCGCCAGACCGTCGAGGCCCTTGCCCGTCGGCTGGTGGCACGCGGCGCACAGGCCGGCGAAGGTCTGCTTGCCGTTGTCGAAGAGCGCCTGCTCCTCATTGGTGAGCGGCTTCACCACCGGGACGACCACGCCCGGCTTACCCGGCCAGACGACGGTGCTCTTGAACCACGCGAGGGCCTTCACCATCGCGGCGTCCTTGCTCTTGGATAGCTTGGCCAGCGAAGCCGGCTCGGCGGCGAGTTTTACCGGACGCTTGGCGGTGACGGTCGGATGCGTGGCGAGCGACCCCAGCAGCGTCAGCTGCTGCGACTTGAGCGGCAACGCGGCGATGATCGCGAGGGCTTTCTCGACCTGCGCGGGCTTGCGCGTGGAGAAGACGCAGCGGAGCAAGGCGGCGGGCAAGGTCTTCGGGTAGGCGGCTGGCTTCTTGAGCACGGCTTCGAACAGGTCGATCTCGCGTCCTTCGAGGCCGCTGAGGAACGCGTCCTGGATGAAGGCGACCTCGCTCGCGCGGGTGATGAGCACGGCGCCGACGAGGTCGGCGGCGGGCGACTTGGCTTCGCCGAGCGAGAGCGCGAGCTGCTGCTGGACTTCGGTGGCGTCTTCGGTGGCGGCGAGTTCGGTCCAGCGGGCGAGGATCGCATCGCGGTCGGGCGAGGCCATGAGCGCTTCGGAGACGCGAATGGCGGCGGCGCGCACGCGCGGGTCGGCGTGGGCCATGCCAGCGAGGACGGCCTCGGTCTTCACGGCGCCGCGGCCTTCGAGCGTCCACAGGGCATGCACGCGGCCCATGGGCGAAGCCGAATCCTTGGCGAGCGCGACGAGCGCGGCGTCAAGCGCGGCGTCCGGGGCGGCTTCGACGAGCAGGCGCTGGGCGGTCTCACGACGCCAGGAGTTACCGCTGGCGAGTTCGGCGACGAGTTCGGCCGGCGACATCGCGGACAGCTTCTTGGCCGGGGCGACAACGGCGCCTTCGGGGGCGATGCGCCAGACGCGACCGAGCGCGAGGGGCTTGTCGAGGCCGCGCTTCACGATCTGCTCGCGCAGGTAGGTGGTCAGCGAGATGCGGTGCTGGATGACGCCGCGGTAGAGGTCGATGACGTAGAGCGCGCCGTCGGGCCCCGTGAGCAGGTTGACCGGGCGGAAGCGCTCGTCGGTCGAAGCCAGGAACTCCGTCTGGTCGTAATACGGCGTGGCCACGAGGGCGCCGCCTTCGGACTTCACCACGTTGCGCTTGATGAGATTGCCTGCTGGCTCGCACACGAACGCGTTGCCGTAGGCGTCGGCCGGGAAGAGGTCGGCGCGGTAGATCCACGGCGCGCAGGCGGCGGTGAACTCCTTGAGCTTGAACTCGCGGAGCATCTCGGGGCGATAGCCGCGGTTGATGCCGGGGTTGACGCGGATCGGCCAGACGAACTGCTCCTTCGCGACCTTCCAGTTCAGGCCCGTGGTGCGGCCGAGGTTCGGGTTGCGGTTGAGGTACGACGACGGGATCACGTCGGCGCGCATCTGGTCGCTGTTGCTGTTATGGAAGAGATGGCCGAAGTCGTCCTGCGAAAGGCCCCACTGCCCGCGGAAGTTGCTCAGCCCGCGGACCCAGCGGCCGTCCTTGAACTTGAAGCGGGCCGTGTAGGCGCCGACGTAAAGCCAGTTGTCATGCCCCCAGAGCAGCGCGTTCGGGGCGCGCTCGGGATTGGCGAGCTGCGGGCGGGACGGATCGACGCGCACGCCGAAGTCCGTCGCGATCTCGGTCTTCTCGTCGGCCTTGCCGTCGCCGTTCGTGTCGCGGCAGAACCAGAGATGAGGCGGCGCGCCGACGAGCACGCCGTCGCGGTGCAGGGCGATGGCGCGAGGCATCACGACCTTGTCGAGGAAGACCGTGGACGTCTCGAAGACGCCGTCGCCGTCCTTGTCCTCCAGGACCACCACGCGCCCGTGAGGTTGGTCTTCCGTCGTGCCATCGAGGTCAGGCATGTAGCCCTGCATCTCGACGACCCAGAGACGACCGTCGGGGCCGAACTGCGCGGCCACCGGATCGCCGACCTGCGGGTCGCTGGCGACGAGCGAGATCTGGAAGCCCTTCGCGATCTGGAACGTCTTCAGCTGCTGCTGGGGCGTGAGGGCCGGGGAAGGCGGGATCTGGTTGTCGGGGACCAGCTGCACCTGCGGCTCGCCGGCCTTGTCGCCGATCTGGGCGAACGCGACGGCGGCCAGGCAAAGGGCGGCCAGGGGCAAGGTGCGGCGGGGCATGCGCATAAGACACCAGATAACCCCGATGGTTACTAGGTCAACCGACGCTGCCGCTTTCCCCGGACTTTAAACGACAGGTCGCGGACATATAGCCAGCCCGGGCTCACCCTGCGAGCGCCTCAAGCCCTTTGCTCATCACAAAGTCCCTATGAAGCGTGCGTTGTTATTCCGGTAGGTACGTTACGCTGAACCAGGTCATGCTCATTCGATTCGGTCTTTTCCTGATCTTGTCCACGTGCCTCAGTCCAGCGGCCTTCCGCGCGTCCTCAAATGTCTTCGTCTCGGCTGAGGCAGACTCGGATGAGGACGGACTTGATGACGAAATGGAGCTGCTGCTCGGGACCAACCCTGAGGATGCGGATACCGACGGTGATGGGTGGGACGACCTGTCCGAAATCATCCAAGGGACGGACCCCTGCGACCCGCACGACTACCCCAAGAGCTTCGTCGCCGGCGGGACCAGCCCCCTTCCCTCCGATGCCACCCTACGACTGAAGGTGTCGGAGCTGCTGACCTCGAGACGACGAGGAGGCGTCGCCGGCGCCACGCCCTCACGTCAAGAAGCAGCCACCTTCTCGGTGCGCTACTTCTATCGAGAAGGAAACCTGCCGAACCTCGCCGTCGAAGTGGTTCGCTCGGACCTCAAGGCCGGCTCATTCCTGCTCCTCTGGCGGCAGCATGTGCGCTGGAATCCTCTTGAGATCGAGCAGCATTACATCGTTTCGATTCGCGGCGAAGACGGAAGGTCGCTCGCGGAGTGGAAGACCCCCTTCCCGGTGGACACGGAATGGCGCTACGTCGGCCTTCCGTTCTCGCTTCAGCCAAGCGACGCAGGCCAGCTGATCACGTTCACCCTGATTCCGGAAGATGCGGGTCAGCTTGAATATGCGTTGGCTGACTTCGTCGCCGAACCGGCGGGCATCGAGGCGGACGTCGACCGCGATGGTGTCATCGGCGACAACGAACGTCCGGCAAAAGGGAAGCCTCTCCGTCATTGGATCAACGACGACGACGATCAAGGCGAGTACCTGAAGCATACCGATACGCCTGGACGTCCGACAGACCAAGCCGACCATGGCCAGCCGGGCATCGACGGGCTGAGCGACCTCGTCGATTTCCTGCCGCTCAACCTCAACCTCGGACGGGTCACCCGCCTGCTTCGGCCCACCGACGGATTCCGTTACTACGTGACACACCCCGAGCGGGCCGTCCAGATCGCGCTCACCAGCTTATCCCCGTCGAAAGCCGGTTCGCTTCACCGCGACCCCAACCTGAAAGCCTTCGGCCCTAAGCTCGATGAGTCGGTCACCTCAGCCTTGGTGCTGAAGCCCGACACAGACGGACGAATTGAGATTCCTCCTTCGTTCATCGAACGCATCACCACCTTCGGACACGGCGTCATCCTGATGGAAGGAGCCAAAGCCAGCCAGCAACCCCTGCGGCTGGAGATACGGCGGGGCGACAAGGCCGTCGCCACGATCGAACAGCCTCTTTCCATCGTCCCGGTCGAGACGATGTACCGGCACGTGAACCTCACGCGGGTGCCTTGCGATTACTCGGGGCGACCTGCCGTGGTCAAAAAAGTCGCCCGGCGGCAACAGACTGATGAACCGAGCGGCCTGCCTGACAGCGAGACCAATGGTCGATGGGTCGTGCTGATTCACGGTTACAACGTCCCGGCCGACGAGGCACGCGGATGGCATGCCGAGACGTTCAAGCGGCTGCATGTCCTCGGCAGCAAAGCCCGCTTCGTAGGCGTCACCTGGAACGGCGACACCGGCCTCGATTACCATAAGGCGGTCTATCACGCCTTTCAAACCGGCGACGAAGTGCCACGAGCGCTGGGATTCCTCGACGCCTCCCGCACGCTCCTGATCGGCCATAGCCTCGGCAACATCGTGGCCAGCCACGCGGTGCAGGCGGGGTTCACGCCGGCTCACTACTTCTTGCTCAATGCCGCGCTGCCGATCGAAGCCCTCGCCGGGAGCGTCAATGCGCAGCAACAAGCCGTCGAGATGACCGAAGACTATTGGCGGCCTTACGAACGAAAACTCTACGCCGCCGACTGGGCGAAGCTCTTCGCGCCAGGCGACTTCCGGCGAAGCCTCACCTGGGAGCAATGCTTCTCGCGGGTGCGGACTCTCGGCATCGCCGTCAATTGCTATTCGCCCGGAGAAGACGTCACCAACTGCCCATCCGGGATGACCTCGGCTTCGGTACTTGCGACCCTCTGGTCCGGCCGAGCCGTCGACTACGGAGTCTGGAAGACCCAGGAATTGCTCAAGGGCGCAGGATGGAGCCGTTCCATCGCGGCGATCGCCATGGAAAGGACTCAGGGAGGCTGGGGCTTCAATCCGGCATGGCGTGGTCGCTATGTTCCCAGCGGGCCGACCAAGAGCACCGGCGGATACTATGAACGGATGGACCCCGCTTCCGCCGGACGGATTCCTTCCGCGCAGTTGACCCAAGATCCGTTCTTCCGACCGCTCTACGAAGGATGCCTGCGCGGCCCTCGCCTGCTGGCACCCTCCCCGATCTTGGATTGCGCCAACATGCGCTATGACCTGCTCGCCCGGGCGATTCCCGCGATGACCTTCGCGGCCGGCGCCGCGCCGGTACCTCCTTCGGTAGCCGGAGCCCAAGTCGCGAACTTCAATCTGGAAACCCTCGGTCGCACTGACCCGAAAAAGTGGCCCACGGAGGGTCACGGCGCCGCCCGCCTCGCCGGACGATGGCTCCACAGCGATTTCAAGAACGTCGCGCTGCCATACGTCGCCCCGCTCTACGCTCACATGATCGAAGTCGCCGCGCTCCGATGAACACAGGCGTATTCCTTCCGCTCTTCAT
>RGES01000061.1 GCA_009917805.1 Verrucomicrobiota bacterium | reverse complement strand
CTGTGGAATTTCTCGAAGGACGTCAGCGCAGACACCGGCAAGGCGTTCGACGCCACCGCGGGCGCTTTGTTCAGCTACTGGAAGAACCGTGGCGACCTGCCGTTCAATCCCGATGACCAGGCCTGGACCCAGGTGATTTCGGCCTATCGCGAGGGCGAGTTCCGCCTCGACGGCTGCGAGCTCCACTGCGTGAAGTTCGGCTGCGCCGTCGACTTCGGCGCGATCGTCCGCGGCTACGCGCTCGACCGCATGGCGGACATGCTCGAAAGCAGCTGGGGCATCCACCGCGCCTTGCTCATGGCTTCCGGCAGCGTGACGCTCGCGCTCGATCCTCCGGGCGAATCCGCCGGCTGGCGCATCGGCGTCGGCGCGAACGCCGAGATCAAGCTCTGCCGTTTCGCGATGGCCAGCAAGACGGCCGACCCGGCCAGTGGTAACCTCGTCGACCCGCGCACGGGCCAGGTCGTCGCCTTGCCCGGTCCGGTGCGGGCGATCGCCACTTCCGCCCTCGAGGCCGAAGGACTCGCGATGGCCGCCGCCGTCCTTAATACCTCCGAAGCCGAAGAGTTCGTCAACCGTGGCTGCAGCCGCGGCCTCTGGCTGCCGGATGGCACCAAGCTGGGCTCGGTGACCTATTTCGAGGTGACGGAACGCCCGGCGCCCGAAGCCAAGCCGACTTCCTCGCCCGAAGCGACTACCTGAGCTTGGCCTCGATGTCCCGAAGCAGGGTCTCGCGGTCGCCGGAGAAGAGATAGACGTCGGAGCCGAGGCGCCGGAGGGCGGCCTGCAGGACTTCCTTGGAGGGACGTCGGTTGAGCATGAGGCGCCGCAGGTAGGTCTCGAGGTCGGCCGCGATGCGCGGGTGGTCGAGCTTCAGCTGGACGATCTGCTGCAGCACGGCTTGGTTGGTCTCGTTCTGCAGGTGAGCCTGGATGAGCACGTCGTTGGCCTCGTCGTAGCGCTTGGCCAGGATGAGCTTACGGCTGGCCGAGATCAGGATCTGCGGCGGCACCTTCCGGTTCTGCATCAGCTTCTGCAGGTTGATGGACCCGATCTCCGTCTGGCCGTCGGCGAAATAGGCGATGGTGCGCAGGGCCTCGAAGGCCATGCGGGTCTCCGGCACCCATTGGTCGCGTTCGGCCTGCTTGTAGAGGTCGTCCACGAGCAGGATCGTTTCACGCGCGCGGCCGGCATTCAGCAGGCACTCGACGTGGGTCAGGTCGAAGCGGACGCGGTTGGTGAAGCGACGCTCGCGGGCGAGCTTGGCCAGGCGGGCGGTGAGGGCGGTGTCGGCGACCTGGTTGCCGAAGCGGGCGAGCTCGAGCATCGCCTTCTCCTGGTTGCCGAACTTCAGGATGGCCTTCTCGACGATCGCGGCGCGGGCGGCGCGGTTCGCTTCGCCGGGCAGGACGTTGAGCGACTGGATGAGCGGCTCGGGCTTGCCGGGCGAACTGACGTCCATCAGGTCGAGGCAATCCTTGGCGCGCGAGAGTTCGCCTTGCTCCTTCAGCCAGACGGCCTTGGTCGCCAGGAGCCGCAAGCCGGCCGGGTAGGTGCGGAGCGCGGCGTCCAGTTCGGCCAAGGCGCCTTCGCGGTCGCCGCTCTCCCAGAAGATCTGGCAGCTGAGCAGGAAACCGTCCGCGGTCTGGTCCAGCCGGTGATCCTTGATGAGCTTGGCGGCTTCGGTGAAATTGCCGCGGAGGAAGTGGGCCTGGGCCGCCGCGAGCTGGAGGTCGGCCCGGATCTCGGCCGATAATTGCGGGTCCGGGATGTATTTCGTCGCGGTGGCGATCAGCCGCGCGTCCTGGTCGAAGAGGAAGCAGCGGTCGACGTATTGACGGAAGTAATCGCGATCCTGCTTCGCGAACTCAAGGGACTCCTCGAGCAGCTGGTAGGCGTCGAGCGGGCGCTGGAACTGGAAGAACAGGTCCGCGCAGAGGCGCTGGGCCTCGAGGTTGGCGGGCGTGAGCTGGGCGCCGGTGCCGATGTAGCGGGCGAATTCGGCGTAGTCCTGACGGGCGAGCGCGGCCTTGGCGACGCCGACGAAATATTCCCCTTTGCGATAGAGGTGCGCCGAGCGGCCGTAGGTATCCTTGACGGTGAGGAGTTTCTCGCGTTCGCGGAGCCGGATCTGCTCCTTGCTGCGGAAGAGGTTGGTCGCGGAATTGACCAAGGTGTCCGGCAGGTAGAGGTACATGTCGGCCCGGCGCGTGGTCGGGATGCCGTTCATGAACCTTTCCTTGAAGTAGTTCAGCTCCGACAAGGCCACCCAGGCCAGGACCAGGAAGACCGGAAAGAGCAGGGCGATCCGCTGCCAGTTCGGCCGGTACTTGCGTTCCTTGTAGCCGATGGCCTCGACGATGACCATCCCCAGCAGGATAGGGTAGCTCGAGCGCGAGCTCTGCCCTTGGCCGTAGACGTAGTGGGGGTCGGCTGACATGCCTGCCACGATGTTCCACGGCGAAGCCGCTCGTGGCGGGCTCGGCGACGAGGAAGACGGGCCGATAGGGACGGGCGTGTGGCGCGGTCTTCGCATCGCCGTTCAGGGCGTCGCGCAGTGCATCCCAGCCGCCTCCCGACTTCACCGTCGCATGGCCTAGGGCGAAGCGCGCGATGCCGTCCAAGGCATGGGCCACGCCGTTCGGGACGTTCTTGCACAGGCCGCCGTACGCGGTGGAAAGGTCCGCGAACTCGCGCGCCCAGCGCGTGTCCGCGGAGAGCATCTGGATCTGGCCGAAGCCGTGGAGCAGCGAGGAGTTGCCGGCGGGCACGGCATTGTCGAACCAGTCCTTCCGCGAGGGCGAGTTCCGCTTCGGCGAACCAGGCGTAGTCGCTCAGGTTGCCCTCGAGCGTGACTTTGTCCCCATGCGCCACGGAGCGCAGGCCGTCGCCGTCTCCGAGGGCGAAGCGGGCCCAGAGGTTCGCCTCGGTCTCGAGCGCGAGCTCGCTCCAGTCCTTGCGGTCGAAGATCCAGGCGGCCTTGGCGAGGTTGCCGACGACGAGCGCGTTCCAGCTGAGCAGGTTCTTGTCGTCGCGCGCGGGCTGCGGACGTCGGTCGCGCAAGGCGAGGAGCTTGGCGCGGGCTCCGGCGAAGCGCACGCGGGCGGCGTGGTCGCCCTTGAGCTTGGGGATGTTCTTGCCTTCGAAGTTTCCTTTGTCCGAAAGGCCGTAGGCCTGCGCGAAGGCGAACGCTTCGTCCCCGAGCGCCGCCGCCACTTCGGGTGCGGTCCAGACGTAGGTCGTGCCCTCGTGGTGATCCGTGTCGGCGTCGAGCGAGGCGGCGAAAAGGCCGTTGCTGGTGCGCATCTCGCGCAGCAGCCAGCCGACCGTCTCGGCGCAGACGTCGGCGTAGAGCGGGTCGCGGTAGCGGGCCCAGGCTTCGGCGTAGGTGCCGAGCAGCTGGGCGTTGTCGTACAGCATCTTCTCGAAGTGCGGCACGGTCCAGTCGCGGTCCACGCAGTAGCGGTGGAAGCCGCCGCCGACCTGGTCGAACAGGCCGCCGCGGGCCATCGAGCCCAAGGTGATGGTCAGGACGGCGTCGATCCGCGAGGCGAGCGCGCGGTCCGATTCGACGGCGGCGGCGCCCCGGAGGCCGAGGAGGAAGTTGAGCGTATGCGGAGCCGGGAATTTCGGAGCGGCGCCGAAACCGCCGAAGGTGTCGTCATGCTGCTCGCAGATGCGGCGGGCGGCGGCGATCAGGTCTTCGGGCGAAGGCGCGCTGCCGTCCGCGTCCGGCGCCCGCGTGAGGTGCGTGAGGTTCTGCGCGATGGCGTCGGCGTTGGCGGCGAGCTCCGACTTGTTGCGGTGGTAGAAGTCCGAGACGCGCATCAGCAGCTGCGGCCAAGGGACCTGGCCGTGTCCGCGGTCTTCGGGCGGGAAGTAGGTGCCGCCGAAGAACGGCCGTCCGTCCGGCAGGCAGAAGCAGTTGAGCGGCCAGCCGCCGTGGCCCTGGATCATCTGCACGGCGTCCATCATCAGCTTGTCGACCTCGGGGCGCTCCTCGCGGTCGACCTTGATGCAGACGAAGTGCTGGTTCATCAGGTCGGCGACCCAGGCCTGCTCGAAGGACTCGCGCGCCATGACGTGGCACCAGTGGCACGAGGAATACCCGACCGACACCAGGACGGGCTTATCCTTGGCTTTGGCTTCGGCGAAAGCCTCGTCGCACCACGGCCACCAATGCACGGGGTTGGCCTCGTGTTGGCGGAGGTAGAGCGAGCTTTCGTGGGCCAGGCGGTTCGACACGTCTGGAACCTTGGCATCCGGCGGCAGGGTGCAACAAAGACCGTTTCCGAGCCGTTCGACTTGCAGGGGAGGGGGCGAAGGGCAAAGGTCTCCGAGTGCCTTCCGCCCGCCCCCATCGCGTCCTTGGTCGTCCTTACGGGCGCCCCGCGTTCGGGCCTGCCTGACCATGTCGACGATCCGCATCCTTGAGCCGACCGTGGCCAACCAGATCGCCGCCGGCGAGGTGGTGGAACGCCCGGCCGCGGTCATCAAGGAGCTGCTCGAGAACTCCCTCGACGCCGGCGCGCGTCGCGTGACGGTCGATTTCTCCCGCGGTGGCAAGGCCCAGATGATCGTCGAAGATGACGGCAAGGGGATGACGGGCGACGAAGCCCTGCTGAGCCTCGAACGCCATGCGACGAGCAAGATCCAGCTGGCCGCCGACCTGGATCGCATCGCGACCTTCGGCTTCCGCGGCGAAGCGTTGCCCTCCATCGCCAGCGTCGCCCGTTTCACGATGCAGACGCGTCCGGCCTCCGCGCCTTCGGGCACCGAGATCGCCCGCCGTGAGATCTTCCGTTCGCCCGGCAACGCACCGCTCCTCGACCGCGTCCGTGAGATTTGGGGCCGCCAAGTGGCCGAAGAGGTCACGATCATGCCGACCTTCGAACGTCCCGGCATGCGCCTCAGCGGCCTGCTGGGTAAGCCGGGCGTCAGCCGTGGTACCCGGCAGGATCTCGTCACGGTCGTCAACGGCCGGCCGGTGGACAGCCGTACGATGGCCTTCGCCTTGACGGAGAGTTACCACACGCTGATCCCGAAAGGCCGTTATCCTCTGGCCTTCGTCTTCCTCGAGATGGATCCGGCCTGGGTCGACGTGAACGTCCATCCGGCTAAGCGTGAGGTGCGTTTCCGCGACGAAGCCAAGGTCCGCAACTTCCTGATCGAATCCGTCCTCGCCGTGTTGCGTGCCCGGGCTGACGACGGGCTCCCGGCCGAGACGATTCCGGCGGCCACGCCGGTGGCTCCATTCACGGCGGCGGTGCCGCCCTCGGTCAGCGCTCCTGTCTCGGTGGGCGCGTCTCCGGCCTATGTGCCGCCTTCGTCGTCGGCTCCCGTCGCCCCGACGCATGCGCCGGCGGTCCGGCTTGGCTGGCGTCTGCTTTCCCGTCTGCGCGAAGAGCGGGCCGTCTTCGAGACGCCGACGGGACTGGCGATCCTCGACATCGGTGCGGCGCACCAGCGCGTCCTCTACGAGTCCATCCTCGCCCAGTTCACCGCGCAGAAGCCGGTCAGCCAGCCGCTGCTGGTGCCGCTGAGCATCGAGCTGGAGCCGTTGCCGGCCGCGGTGCTGAAGGAGCGGATGCCGCTGCTTTCCTCCGCCGGTTTCGACTTCGAGGAATACGGCCGCAACTTCTGGCGCATCCAGGCCCTGCCGGCGTGGCTCGAGCCCGAAGAGGCGTTGGCCTTCGTGCGCGACCTGCTCGCCGAGATGGCCCGCCGCGAAGGCGACTTCGGCCGGCCTTCCTTGGCTTATGACGCGCTCGCGAAGATCGCCGTCATCAAGGCCCGCCGGAAGGGCGACAGCCTTTCGGATACCGAGTTGATGGAACTCGTGCAGTCCTTGTTCCGCACCGTGCAGCCGGGCACTTGCCCGCGTGGTCGACGGACGTACGTCGAGTGGACGGACGCCGACCTGACCCGTCGCTTCGGCTGATCAACGGCGGCCTTTATGGCGCTTCGGGGACGCCGGCTTGCCGGTGCGCAGGGCTTCGATCTGGTCGCGCAGGTTCGCCGCGCGTTCGAACTGCAGCTCGTCCGCGGCCGCGAGCATCTCGGCTTCCATGTCCGCGAGCACGCGCGCGATATCGCGGTCGTCGGTGCCTTCGGCCACCGCGAGCGCCTCGTCGGCCTCGAGTTCGACCAGGCTTTCCTCGATCTTGCGCTGGGTGCTCTTTGGCGTGATCCCGTGCTTGGTGTTGTAGGCTTCCTGGCGCTTACGACGATCGCCGCAGATGGTGAGGGCGCGCGTGAGCGACTTTGTCATCACGTCGGCGTAGAGCAGGACCTTGCCTTCGAGGTGACGGGCGGCGCGGCCGGAGGTCTGGATGAGGCTCGTTTCGCTGCGGAGGAAGCCTTCCTTGTCCGCGTCGAGGATGCCGACCAGCGCGACTTCCGGGAGGTCGAGGCCTTCGCGGAGGAGGTTGACGCCCACCAGCACGTCGAAGTGGCCGGCGCGCAGGCGGCGAAGGATCTCGACGCGTTCGATGGCGTCGATGTCGGAGTGCAGGTATTCGACCTTCAGGCCGCTGTCCCGCATGAAGTTGGCGAGGTCCTCGGACATCCGCTTCGTGAGCGTCGTGACGAGCGTGCGGAAGCCGCGGGCGGCGACGGCCTTGGCCTCGCCGATGATGTCCTCGACCTGGCCGGCGATCGGGCGGACTTCCATGATCGGGTCGAGCAGGCCCGTCGGGCGGATGACCTGTTCGGCGATGACGGAGGAGACCTTGTATTCGTGCGGCGCCGGCGTGGCGGAGACGTAGACCGCCTGGTCGACGAGTTCGTCGAACTCCTCGGGACGGAGCGGACGGTTCTCCAGGGCGGAAGGCAGGCGGAAGCCGAACTCGACCAAGCGTTCCTTGCGGGCGCGGTCGCCGTGGTACATCCCGCCGATCTGCGAGACCGAGACGTGGCTTTCGTCGATGAAGACCAGCTTGTCCTTCGGGAAGAAGTCCAGGAGGCAGTGCGGGCGCTCGCCGGGGCGGCGGCCCGACATGTGCATCGAGTAGTTCTCGATGCCCGGGCAGAAGCCCGTCTCGCGGAGCATCTCGAGGTCGTGCTCGACGCGCATGCGGATGCGCTGGGCTTCCACGAGACGGTTGGTCTTCTCGAAATGGGCCACGCGTTCCTCGAGCTCGGCGCGGATGGCCGCGGCGGCGGCCTTCACGCGGCCCGGGGCCATCACGTATTGGTTGGCCGGATAGAGGTCGAATTTCTGGAGCTGCTTGCCCGGCTTCACGCTGACCGGATCGAGCTCGCGGATGGCCTCGAGCGTGTCGCCCCAGAACTCGAGGCGGACGGCGGACTCCATATAGGCCGGCCAGACGTCGATCGTCTCGCCGCGGGCGCGGAAGTTGCAGCGTTCCAGGATGGCGTCGTTGCGGACGTACTGGTTGGCCACCAGCTTCGCGAGTAGCTCGTCGCGGCGTAGCGTCATGCCGGCCTTGAGCGCGATCATCGCGGCCAG
>RGES01000007.1 GCA_009917805.1 Verrucomicrobiota bacterium | reverse complement strand
TCGGCGATCGCGCATTTCTGCGGCTCGGCGAGTTCGGCGAAATCCTTCTGGAATCGGCGCTGCGCTTCGGCATCGAGCCAATCCAGGCCTTCGGTGATGACTGGACGGTCCTTGGCGGTCTCGTCGTAAGGCGAGCTGATCCACTCATCGACGAAGTTCTGGACGCCCAGCTGCGAGGGCAGCTTGTCGCCCGGGTTGTCCGGAGGCAGGATGAGGTCGGTCAGGGCGGCGGCGGCCTTGCGCTGCTTCGGCGTCAGGGTCAACGGCCAGAGGTCGCCCGGGGCGTACGTCTTGTTGACCACGGGATCCCAGCCGATGCGGGCACCGCCGTTGCCGGCCGGGGCGCCGGGTTGGCGTTGCAGGCGACCCTGGGCGGAGGCGTGCGGGAAGATCGCGGCCGCCGCGGCCGCGGCGCCGATCCACTTGAGGGCCTGGCGACGGTCGATGGCGCCGGAATTGTCTGCGGGAATATTGTCCATGTTCGTAAGCGTCAGAGGTTACCCTTGCGCATCTCTTCGATGAGATGGTCGGTGGCGCGCCACGCGAGCGCCATGATGGTAAGCGTGGGATTCTTGTCGGCGTTGCTGCAGAAGGCGGAGCCATCGTTCAGCAGCAGGTTCGGGACCTCCCAGCACTGGTTCCACTGGTTGGTGACGGATTTGGCCTTGTCGGCGCCCATGATGGCGCCGCCGACCTCGTGGATGATCATCGCGAAAGTGGCTTCCATGTGGGCCGCCTGCTTGAGCTCATGGTCGGACCACTTCCAGTGGAAACGCAGGACGGGGATGCCCCACTTGTCCTTCACGGACGGATCGAGGTCGCAGAACGAATGCTCGTTCGGGATCATCTCCCCGCGGCCGGCGAAGCCGATGCCGGCGCCGTACTTCTGACGGACCTCCTCCTTGTAGCTCTTGCCATAACCGGGACTCGCGCCGCCGGCGCCGAGTCCGGGCATGCGACGACCGGTGCCGAACTCGATATGGTAGCCGCGGGCGAAGCCGAGCTTGCCGGCGTCCTTGTACAGCCACCAGGGGATGTAGACGTGGGTGCCGGCGCCTTCCTCGTTGTGCACGGGGAGGTTTTCGAACGCCGGGACGCTGCCGCCGAGCTTGGCGCCGACGGTGTCCATGATGTACTTGCCGACGAGACCCGAGCCGTTGGCCAAGCCGTTCGGGAAGCGGTTGGACTTCGAGTTGAGCAGGATGCGGGCGGTCTCGCCCGAGCTGGCGGCGAGGATGACGGCCTTGCCTTTCACGGCGCGCTCCTGGCCCGTGACCTTGTCGATGTAGATGACGCCGTTCGCCTTGCCGTCGGCGCCGACGGTGACTTCGCGGGCGTGCGCGTTGCAAAGGATGTCCAGGTTGCCCGTCGCCAAGGCCGGCGGGAGGTGCACGGTCGTCGACTGATAGTTGGCCTTGATCGAGCAACCCCGGCCGCAGTCGGTCGCCCAGAAGCAGGCCGCGCGTTCCTGCATCGCCTTGGCGATGATCTTCTGCGCCTTGGGATTGTTCGGATGCAGGCGGGCCGGGAAGTTGACGTGATCCTGACGGGTCGAGAGCACCGCGCGATGGATCGGCACCACGGGGATGCCGAACTTGGCGACATGCTTCTTCACGTAGAGTTCGCCGGCACGGGCTTTCGGAGGCGGGAGCAGCGTGCCGTTCGGGGAGTCGGGCGTGTTTTCGAGACCTTCGTTGGAGCCGTAGACGCCGACGAGCATCTCGACCTTGTCGTAGTAAGGGGCCACGTCCTCGTAGCTGATCGGCCAGTCGAAGCCGAGGCCGTCACGGGAGTAAGGCTTGAAGTCGTACGGACCGTTGCGGAGCGAGATGCGTCCCCAGTGGTTGGTGCGGCCGCCGAGCATGCGGGCGCGCCACCAGTCGAAACGTCGCTTGGGGTCGGTCGAGGCCTGGGTGTAAGGCTCGCCCGGGACCTCCCAGCCGCCGTCGACGGTCGCGTCATGGAAACCGAAGGGCTTCTCTCTCGTGCCCATGCCGAGGAGAGGAGCGTCGGCCTTGGATTGGAACATCGGGGTCTCGGTGACCGGGTCGTAATTGCGACCGGCCTCGAGCATGAGGACCTTCACGCCGTTCATGGTGAGCGTGTAGGCGGACTGTCCGCCGCCCGCGCCGGAACCGACGACGATGACGTCGTAGGAGGGTTGCAGGTCTTTTTCGGTGATGATGGCCATGGGGGGATGGAAATTACTTGGCGGCGCGGAACTGCCAGGCTTCGTCGAAGAAACCGGCGGCGGGGATCGCGCCCGGCGCGACGGCGTCGGGGGCGACCTTGAGGTCGACGACGGCCCAGTCGGGCAGCTTGGCGACCTGGCGGGCGTTGTTGAGATAGTCGTATTCGCGGTACGTGAAGCTGCTGTTGATCACGACATACTTCTGGGGATTCAGCGGATTCGGATAGATCAGGACCGGCGCATGGTCGGCGGCCGAGTAGGTCTTGCCGTCGACGACGAGCTTATCGGCCGTCCACTGGATCGGCAGCTTGGCGATGACCTTGGCGATGACGGCATTAGAGGAAGGATCGCCCCAGAGGATCAGGTTATGCTTGGCGATATCCTCGTCCTTGAGCTGCGCATCCGTCTTCACGGGGGCGACGCCGCGGAACTGCCGGCGCCACTCCCAGCTGGCACGCTCCATCTCGGCCTTCGCCCAGCCGCCGACCTTGGCGTTGAAGGGCTGACCCGTGGGGGCGACATACAGGAACGAATCCATGAAGGCGTCGTCGATCGGGCCGGAGAGACCATGACGCTTATGCGCGCCCTGGTCTGCGTAGGCGGCGACCTGCGTCCACTCGCCGCTCTTGGCGTCACGCGCGAAGGTGGCCTTCCACGAGCGGTCCGAAGCGGCCTTGACCGAAGTCAGGACCTTATGGCCGTCGATGGTCACGGCGGTCGGGGCGAACGGCGACTGGACGGAATCGCCCGGGGCGAAGTCGAGCGTCAGGCCGGCGACGTTGGAAGTCTTCACCTCGATCGCGCGGTCATCGACCAGCTTGGCGT
The DNA here is from genome assembly GCA_009917805.1 of Verrucomicrobiota bacterium. Classification (GTDB taxonomy): domain Bacteria; phylum Verrucomicrobiota; class Verrucomicrobiia; order Opitutales; family UBA953; genus UBA953. Next base: position 17,180 of record RGES01000007.1, on the reverse strand, counting down.
CCACCTGAGCCTTCTTCCAATGCTCGACCATGCGATCGACCTGGATCCAGTGCATGCGGTCGTAGCGGAGGAAGTAAGTCGCGAAGGAGACTTCCTTCGGCGTGCGGACGCGGCCCGAGGCGGCGATGGCGGCGAGGCGACGCTCGATCTCGACCATGGAGTCGGGATGGATCTTGTGCGCGGTCTGCGGCCCGATGATGTGCGTCAGCTCGAGGCCGACCTTGCCCATCTCGCGGGCCATGACGTCGGCGGCCTGCTTCTGCTTGTCGATCTCGCCGCTGTAGGCGACGGTCGGGGCGTTGCGGAAATTGATGGCGACGTCGGTGGCGTTATACCAGGCCCAGAGGGTCTTCTGCCAGGACGGGATCTTGGAGACATCCTCGTTCTGGAACACGTTCAGGAACTCGGGGGTCTCGGAGAAGCCGGCGCCAGGATTGATGCCGCACCAGCGGTCGGTGAAGTGGGCGCCGAACTGCCAGACGGCCGCTCCGCCCATGGAGAAGCCGCGGATGAACAGACGGTCGTCGTCGATATTGTAGCTCTTGCGCGCATGGGCGTAGGCTTCCCAGAGGTCGACTTCGCCGGCCATCTTGTTGGCGCAGCAGTAACGACCGTAGAGATGAAGCACCAGGCGATTGGTCGCGGGCAGCTGGCCGACGTTCGATCGACGGTCCTTGAGGAACGCGAGCTCACTGAGGGTCTCGCCGCGGCCGTGACACCAGAAGTCGAGGCGCATGAGCGAGCCGGCGTAGTTATCAGGGATCACCATGCCGTAAGGCTGGACGGAACCGTCGATCTTCGACTTGTAGCCGCGGACGACGAGGCCGGTCTGACGCGTCCAAGGGGTTTCGCCTTTCAGGAAAGAAGCGGCGCGGGCCTTGCCTTCGACGATCAGGTCATGGGCGGTCTTGAATTCGCCCTTGTTGAAATACTCGTTGTACTTGCCGGCCCAGTCGACGGCCTTGTGGAAGATCTCGATGTCGGCCAGGAACTCGTCGAGGCGCGGGTTCTTCGCCTGGGCTTTGGCGGCGGCGTCGATCGCCGCACGCAGTTCGGCGAGCTCCTTGGTCAGCGACACCTTGTCGGCTTCGGGCAACGGCACGGCCTTATCCGTCGGCGGAATCGGCCGGACGGCGGCGGGGATGTTGTCCTTCGGACCGTCGGCCAGGACCGTGGCGGCGAAAAGGGAGAGAAGCAGGAGGGAGCGCATCGGAGTAAAGAGTAACACGTCCTCAGGGGAGGCCGTTTCGGGGTACCCAAGGTCTAGACTACGACCGACCTGAGCGACAAGTGTTCCTTCTAGCCAGATAACGACACGAATAGGCCTGGGTGGCCATTTTCCTCGCCTCCGCCCTTCCCCTTCCTCACATCTCCGGGCAATGGCCCTACTCAGTCTCCTCGACGTCTATGTCAGCTTCGGCGGCCCTCCCGTCCTGGACCACCTCAACCTCCAGATCGAGGAAGGCGAACGCGTCTGTCTGCTCGGTCGTAACGGCGCCGGCAAGACGACCCTCATGCGCATCGCCGCCGGCGAGTCCGCCCCTGATACCGGCACGGTCACCATCCCCGAAGGCGTCTGCATCGCCCGCCTCACCCAGGAGATTCCCGAAAGCCTGCCCGGCAACGTCCGCGACATCGTGACCTCCGGCGTCCGGGCCGACGACAACTCGGAAGACTGGGAGAAAGACCTCCGCGTCGACGACCTCATCGCCCGTCTTGGCCTCCCCGAAGACCGCGAATTCAACGCCCTTTCCGGCGGACTAAAGCGCCGCTGCCTCCTCGCCAAGGCCTTGGCCGCCAAGCCCGGCCTGCTCCTGCTCGACGAGCCGACCAACCACCTGGACCTCGATTCGATCCTGTGGATGGAGGAATTCCTCCTCGAACAGAAGATCCCGCTGCTCTTCGTCACGCACGACCGCGCCTTCCTGCGTCGCATGGCCAACCGCATCATCGAGCTGGACCGCGGCAAGCTCTCCAGCTGGTCCTGCGACTACGACACCTACCTCGTCCGCAAGGAAGAGCTCTTCGTCGCCGAAGAACGCCAGCGCGCCGCCTTCGACAAGAAGCTCGGCCAGGAAGAAGCCTGGTCCCGCCGCAGCCCGGGCGCCCGCCGCACTAAGTCCAACGCCCGCATGGAGGCGCTCGTCAAGATGCGCGCCCAACGCGGCGCCATGCGCACCGCGACGGGCTCGGCCAAGATGGAGATCAGCGAAGCCGAACGCTCCGGCGTCCGCGTCGTCGAAGCCGAGAACATCGCCTTCGCCTACCCCGGCGGCACCCCCCTCATCCGCGACTTCAGCCTCGTCCTCAACCGCGGCGACAAGGTCGGCCTCATCGGCCCCAACGGCGCCGGCAAGACCACCTTGGTCAAGATGCTCCTTGGCCAGCTGGCCCCGACTTCCGGCAACCTGAAGTTCGGGACGAAGATGGAAGTCATCTATTTCGACCAGATGCGCGAACAGATCGACGACGACAAGACCGTCGCCGAGAACCTCGCCGGCGACAGCGACACGGTCACGGTCCAAGGCCGCTCCCGCCACGTCATCAGCTACCTGCAGGACTTCCTCTTCGACCCTTCGCGCGCCCGCTCCAAGGCCAAGGTGCTGTCGGGCGGCGAACGTAACCGCCTCCTGCTCGCCCGCCTCTTCACCAAGCCTGCCAACGTGCTGGTGCTAGACGAACCGACCAACGACCTCGACGCCGAGACGCTCGACGTGCTCGAGGACATCCTCGTCGACTATGCCGGCACGCTGATCATGGTTTCCCACGACCGCGCCTTCCTCGATAACGTCGTCACGAGCACGCTCGTCTTCGAGGGCGACGGCGTCGTGACCGAACACGCCGGAGGTTACACCGACTGGCGCAACGAGCTCGCCCGCATCGCCGTGGCCAAGCGTACCGCCGCCCTCGGCGCCTCGGCCAAGCCGATCGCCCAGGCGAAACCCTCCGCGGCCGCCGCCGGGGCGAAGCTCAACAACAAGGAGCGTAAGGAACTGGAGACCCTCCCCGGCAAGATCGAACTACTCGAAGCCGAACAGGCGCATATCTCGGTGCAGCTCGGCGATCCGGAAATCTACAAGGACGGGGGCGCCAAGGCCGCCGCGCTGCAGAAGCGCCTCCATGCCGCCGAAGCCGAGCACTCCGAGGCGGCTCTTTGTGCCGATATTCGTACTTAATATGCAGTTATCGGCGATTGCCCCCTCCCGCCGATAAGCTATAAAAATCCATATTAACCCAATAATAATGGGTTAATCCTCACCATGGTCTGCAGTTTCAAGTTCCACCCATCACGGGCCTTCAATGTGCCGTTTTTTGACGGCCTGCCTGCATGAAACGCCCACGCAACGTCCTGCTAGCCCTCGGATGGTACGACCATCGCTTGCTGCAAGGCATCGCCACGTATGCGTCCGAACACCGCTGGCACCTGTCCTCCCATAGCATCATCCACGAAAAGGTGATCCCGTGGGGTTGGGATGGCGACGGCATCCTCGCTTGGCTCGGTGCCGGCGATGATCTCGCCGATTTCGTCCGGAAAGCGGACAAGCCGACGGTCGATTTCTCGCTGCGCCGACGGGACATGCCCTTCGCCCACGTCGTACAGGACCACGCGAAGACAGGCGAACTGGTCGCCGAACACTTCATCGAGCGCGGCATGACCCGCTTCTGCTTCTTCAGCGACACCGAGAACTGGTCGCAGGTCGAACGCGGGGAAGCCTTCGCCGAGGCCCTCCGACGTCGCGGCCTGACCTGCGAGCAGTTGCGCTGGCAACCCGCGGGCAGACGCGGCACCGCCCAGGACGAGTGGCAACGCCGACGCGCCTGGCTCATCACCCGGCTCAAAGAAGCCCCCAAGCCGTTCGCGGTGTTCGCCGCCAACGGCACCTTGGCCGTCGAGATCCGCGAGCTCTGCGAAGAAGCCGGCCTGCATGTGCCGACCCAGGTGGCCATCGTCGGCATCGACGATTACCTGCTCTCGGTCGGCGCGATCAAGAAATACGTCTCAGGCGTCGACACCAACCTCGAGGAGCAAGGCTATCGCGGCGCCGAGCTCCTGGACCGGCTCATGCGCGGCGAGCAGTCGCCGATCGAGCCGATCCGTATCCAGCCCGCCGGCGTGATCACCCGCATGAGCAGCGACATCCTGGCCACCGGCCACGAAGGCGTCATCCGCGCCCTGCATCACATCACCGACCATTTCGCCGGCCCGCTTGGCGTGAAGGAACTCGCGGCCATCGCCCACATGTCCGAGCGCGGCCTGCGCCAGGCCTTCGTGAAGCATGTCGGCTGCACGCCGGGCGACCGCCTACGCACCGTCCGCATCGACTCGGCCAAGCGCCTGCTCGCCGGATCGTCCGAGAAGATCGAATCGATCTCGCACCGGTGCGGCTACCCGAACCTCAACTCCTTCTTCGCCGCCTTCCGTCGCACCGAGAACATGACCCCGGCGGAGTACCGCCGGATCATGCGCTTCCGTATCTGAACTCAATGCACCAGCTGACCTCCCTGCTCTTGATTGCCATCGCCTCCGCCGGCTTCGCGGCGGAGAGACCGACCGCCTTTCCCGGCGCCGAAGGTTTCGGCAGGTTCGCCCGCGGCGGCAGAGGCGGCGACGTATACGCCGTGACGTCCCTCGCGGACGACGGCACGGGAAGCCTTCGCGACGGCTTACGCACGATACGCCGCGGCACGCCGCGGACGATCGTCTTCCGGGTCTCCGGCACGATCAACCTGAAGAAGGAACTCCGCGTGGACGGCGTGGCGGGCCTGACCATCGCAGGGCAGACCTCGCCCGGCGGCATCGCCATCGCCGATCGCTGCCTTAGGCTGACGCGCTGCTCCGATATCATCATCCGACACCTCCGGCTTCGCCTAGGCGACCGGCTGAAGACCTCCGATGACGTCATTTCGATCGGCGACGACAAGGGGACCTGCCGCGACATCATCCTCGACCATGTCAGCGCCAGCTGGGGAGTGGATGGCATCATGGACGTCTACTCCGTCAGCGATTTCACGCTTCAATGGTGCATGTTCGGCGAAGCGCTCAACAACAGCACCCATTATAAACGCGAACCGCATGCCATGCTGATGTCCTTCCGGACCATCAAGGGCAACGTCAGCCTTCATCATAACCTGCTGTTCAGCAGCCGAGACCGTCACCCGACCCTAGGCGGCGGAGACCCGAAACGCTCGTCTTCGGCCGCCATCTTCGACTTTCGGCAGAACGTCATCTACAACTGGGAAGGCGCCTGCAATCTCGCGACCGGCATCTTCAACGTGGAAAACAATTACTGGCGACCAGGTCCGAACACCCGGCCCTATGAGAAGTCCCTCCCCATCGCTCCCAAGGCCGAGGCCCAGGACGTCACACGCGGACGCCTTATCGGCAACATCTTCGAGGGCCAGGCCAGCTGGTCCGCCGATAATTATCTGGCTTTCCAATGGGGCACCCGGGGAGGCAAATACGTCGGCGAAGTGACCAGAGACAAGTTCATCATCGGCGAAGACCCGGTCGCTGCCGAGGATCGCCCATCAACCCGAAGCCCACACGAAGCCTATGAACTGGTCTTGACCAAGGCAGGTGCCGGTTTTCCGCGCGACGGAGCTGACGAAAGAATCGTTGCCGGCATCAGGTCTAAGACCAATCGCCGCATCGACAGCCAAGTCGAAGCCGGGGGCTGGCCGACTTTCGAGACACCGCCGCCGCCGGAAGATCGAGATGCTGATGGCATATCCGACGCATGGGAGAAGGCCAACGGGCTGAACCCCGCAGACCCGGAGGACCGAAACCGTCTCAGCCCAGCCGGTAGGACGATGCTCGAAGACTACCTCTCATTTCTTGCGGGGGACAAAAGCTGAGAGCAGATCCCTGCCGCTCATTCCGGCAACGCGTGGATGGTGTTGATCACCTGTCCGCGTAGCTCGACACCGTCCGCGGCCTTGATCTCGTACTTGAGCTGCATCTGCATGGCGGGACGGATCTCCGGGATCTCGAGGAAGACGGAGCGGCCGTCGGCGGAGACCGTGGCGGATTTCACGGTCAAGGAGTCGTGCTTGCGCTCGGACATCTGCGCCTTGCTGAACTGCAGCTTACCGTCGTTGCCAAGCTCGGTGGCGGCCACCTTGGTGTCGAGGGTCGAGATATCCGGCGAGCCGTAGGCCGAGGACCAGACGTAGTTCCAGACCTCGACGTTCCAGTTGCCGGCGTCAGCGGCGGCCTTGGCGTCGATTGCGCACGCGAAGTCCAGCTTGATGCCCTTCTTGGTCGCGGCGAGAGCGAGCGGCATGCGGGTCGCGGCGCCGGTGTAGCGGACGCGCTGGAAGCAGCCGTTCTGGGTCGCGGTGGTCTGCCAGCCACGCAAGCCGGTGACATAGAGCTGGCCGTCCTTGGGGTTGAAGCGGGCACGCATGGCACCGCTGGCGAAGTCGACGTTGAAACGGGCCACCCCGCCCTGCATCTGCGGCTGACCGTTGAAGGCCACTTCTTGCGGCAGGACACCGAACAGCGAACAGGTGCCATAGCTGAGATGCAGCAGGCGATCCTTCCAAGGGCCGAACTTATCGGAAGTGACCCAGACCTGGCCGCCGCTGGAGTTGTCGACCTCCTTCGGGAACCAGCAGAGCGGACGGTCGTAATCCGTCGGCTCGGTGGCGCGATGCGCGAGCGGCGGGACGCCGTAGAACCCGCCCTGCTTCACCCAGTTGAGTCGGCAGACGGGCGTCCACGTGCCTTCGTTGTCGCCGGTAGTGATCTGGCCGGCCGGGCTGACGGCGATGCCGTTCGGCGCCCGGAAGCCGGTCGCGAACACCTCGCTCTTCTTGCCGTCCGGGGAGATGCGCAGGAGCGAACCGTGATGGTCGCAGATCTCGTCGAAGCCGCGCCCACCTTTGCGGACGGGGCCGGCCTTGATGACGTAGAAGTTGCCGGCGGGGTCCGTCTGCAGGTCGAAAGTGAACTCGTGGAAACTCTTGGTGACCATGAGGTCGAAGTTGAACGCCTCGTAGGTGTCGCACTCGCCGTCGCCGTTCGTGTCGCGCAGCTTCCAGAGTCCGTCGCGGCAGGTGACGTAGATCTCGCCGTTCACGACCTTGAGTCCGAGCGCATGGTAAAGGCCGGCGGCGTAGCGGCGCCAGGTCACCTTCTCCAGTTTCTCGTCGATGCCCGAAGCGATAAAGACGTCGCCGTGGAAGGTACAGATGACCGCGCGGCCATCCGGCAGGAAATCGAAGGCCGAGGTGAACATAGGCGCCTTCCAGGGATTGGTCACGGGCAGCTTCACGTCGTCCACGACGTAGGCTTCGTTGGCCTTGTCCGAGAGTTTGCCGGACGTCTCGACGGTCTCCGGCCAGAGGGTCTTCGCAAGCTTGAGCAACTTGGAGGGGGCTTCGGCGTCGAAAGCCTGCGGCAGCGGGACACCGGATGGCAGGTACGCGATGCGCACGGTCGTGACATCCTTGGAGCCGTCGACCCGGGCGACGGCATGCCCGTCGAGCTCATCGACCTTAGACGCACCGAGGGTGACGATGCGGGCGGCGTCCGCCGACTTGCCGAGCATGACGGTCACACCCTTGGCGGAAGGGGCCACCTCGATGGTCCGGACGACGAATTGCACCTCGTTGGCCGTGACAACTTCGGCGGTCTCATCAATCGCGACTTCGCCGACCTGCCAGCGCACCACGACTGCGCGACCGGCGTTGTGGAACCCCTTGAAACGAACTTGGTCCGGCGGAAGCGGACCAAAGCCATTACGGGGGGCGAGAGACTTAGCCGCCGCCCCAGGCATATAACCTGCGAAGTCGCCGGTCACGAAAAGGGTCTCACCGATGGCCGTCGGATAATCTCCGCGGGACATCAGGTTCATCTCGGTGGTGAAACGACCGGCCCACGCGCCGATCGGACGGCACAGGTCGAGGTCATAGGCGATGCCCTTCTTGCCGTCGTCACCGAGCCGGACGGCCAGGCCCTTCAGACCGGTCGAATCGATCGAACCGTCCTTCTGCTTACCGACGCCGACGGTGCCGAGGATCCACTGCCCTGACGCTTCCGCGACGGGAGCGGCGACGGTCGTTTTCTTGGCCGGCTTCTTCGCCTGGGCGAGGAGCAGTCCAACGGAGAGGAATAAGGCGACGAGGGACGAGCGCATGGGGATGGAAAGACACATAGGGCCAGGGCTGGGTCCTGGGCTAGATATTTTAACAACAAAAAGGCCGGAGTCCGCAGACCCCGGCCCTATAAAACGAACCCCAGCCCTGGCCCTAGCCCAAGCCCTGAACTCAGAGACTCCGCAGGTAGGCGGCGATGTCGGCGACGCCCTGCTCCGTCAGACCCATCTGGGCCGGCGTGAACATGAGCGAACGGTCGAGATGCTTCTCTTCCTTGATACGGGATCGCGGGATCGACTGCACGAGGCCGCCCATGGACTTGACCATCAAGGGGTCGCCCGAAGACAGCACCATGCCGGTGATGATCATGCCGTCATCAAGCACCACGCGGGTACCTTCGAAGCCGTGCGAGATGTTGTTGGAAGGCTGGGAGATGTTCAGGATCAGCGTCTCCAGCGACTGCTGTTTGGCGTAGGTCGTGAGGTCCGGGCCGAAATCGATGCCCTTACCGTCGAACTTATGGCAGGCCTGGCAGACCGCGGAGGCGGCCTTGCCCTGGTTGGCATCGCCCTTGAGCGCGGCGATCACGTCCACGGAAGCCAGCGGCTTGGCGCCGGCCGGTTCGGGCGGAAGATCGGAGCCGACGAGCTTGGCGGCGGAAGCATCGCCGCCGCGGGCCTTCACGATGGCGTCGACGTCGAAGGCCTTCCAGAGGCTGGCCTTACGGTTGCCGAGCCACCATTTGGCGAGGTCGGCCTGGGCGAAGGACTTGTTCAGCGACAGTTCGACCATCGTGCCGGCGGCTTCGGCGCTGCGGGTGAAGGCGAGCGTGGTGAGCTCACGCTTGAGCTCGATCTCATTGAGCTTGCCCGAGAGCAGCCGCGCGCGGACGTCGCGGACGGCGGAGGCCGGGTGCAGGCGCCAGGTCAGCCAGGCGTAGGCCGGGGTCCACTCGAGCGCGGGCTTGGCCATGACCTTCGCGATGGCGGCATGGACGACGGCTTCACGGTCGGTCGAACCGAGGCCGATGGCCTCCAGATAGGAGCGATCCTGGCCGTCGAACTGCTGCGCGATCGTCACGAGCAGAGCGACGGCGTCCGGGGTCTTGAAATCGCGCAAGGCGATGGCGACCTCGCGTCGGACGGCGGGAGACTTGTCCTTCGCCATGGATTCGCAGAGGGCGAAGACGTCGCGGTCAGCGGCGCGAATCGCACGAAAAGCGACGAGGCGTCGGGTGTCATCCGCGGAGGCGAGTTCCTTGCGGGCCAGGGCCACGCCCTTGTCGCCCAGCTGGGCGAGCAGCCAGACGGCGCGGGAGGCGACGTAAGGATTGGCGTCGGCGAGCAAGGCGGCGACCTCGTCGACGACCTTGTCGCCCGCGGCCTTGAGGCGGTTGAAGCCGCCGGCACGGACATTGGGCGAAGGGCTACGCAGCGCGGCGATCTGGCCGGCGACGGTGGTGAGGTCGATCTTCGGGACGACGGACTTGAAGCCCTTCGGAGCGATGCGGTAGATGGTGCCGGACAGACCGTTGTCGCGCGTGCCGTGGCCGCCCACGCCGGGATCGAACCAGTCGGCGACGTAGATCGCGCCGTCGGGACCGACGCACACGTCGGACGGACGGAACTTCGTCTTCAATGCGCCGGTGGCCTTGCCGCCCAAGAAGTCGGAACCGGCCCACTCCTTCTCCTTGTTGGAGGTCAGGAAATCGAAGCGCTCCAGCTTCATGCCGGCGCCATCGGGCTTGGGGAGATAGCCGAAGACGACGTTCTTGCCGGCTTCGCACGCGAGCAGCAGGCCGTTCCACTTCGGGTCGAGCGCGCCGTTCTCATAGAAGGCCACGCCGGTCGGGGAACCGCCGCCGTACACATCGCCCGCCGGCATGGTGCCGGGATCATCCTGACGCCATTCGGCGACGGGAGTCTCCTGGCCGGGCCGCTTGTCGGCGCCCCACGAGCGCTGGCCGTCGGCCGAAGCGAAGCCGGCGTTGCCGCCTTCCATGATCAGCGAGACGCGGCAGGCGGGCGGATCGTCGTTGTCGCTCTGGTACATGTCGCCGAGCGAGTTGATGGACTGCTCGAAGCTGTTGCGGTAGTTATGGCCGACGATGCGGGCGTGGGTGCCGTCGCTGTTCATGCGGACGGAGAAGCCGCCGACCCAGACGTTGCCGTCGTCGCTGCGGAGGCCTGCCACCTTCTGGCTGTCGACGGCCTGCTTGGTCCATTCGCCATGGTTATAAGGGCTGCCGATGCGGAAGGTCTTGCCCGACTTGTCGGTGAACTGCGCGCAGGTATTGCCCTGGTTGAAGTTCCACTTGCCGTCCGGACCGAAGGTGGCGCTGTGCAGCGAGTGGTCATGGTTGCGGCCGTTGAAGCCGGTGAGCAGGATCTCGCGCTTGTCGACCTTCGGATCGAAGACGCCGTCGCCGTTGACGTCGGTGTACACGATCAGGTCCGGCGGCTGGGACACGACGATCTTGCCGTCGATATGGGCGACGCCGAGGGGCGAGACGAGGTTCTCCTCCTGGGTGAAGACGCTGACCTTGTCGGCCTTGCCTGCGCCGGTGGTGTCTTCGAGGACCACGATGCGGTCGCCTTCCTTGCGGCGGCCGGCCTTGCTGCGGTAGTTCACGCCTTCCGCGACGTACATGCGGCCGCGCTCGTCGAAGTCGATGTTGGTCGGATTGAAGATCTGCGGGGAAGTCGCCCAGACGGTGACCTCAAAACCTTCGGGCACGGTGAAGAGTTCGGCCGGGACGAGCGTAGGGCCGGCATCGAAGTCGACGGGCTTGTACTTCTCGGGTCGGGTCGTGAAGACCGCGAACTTCACGTCCGCCGCGCTGGGCTTACCGCCGCGGATGGCGCCGCCGTCGTCGATCGCGACCTTCGAGCGGAAAGTCTTGGCCGGACCGGGCAGCTGATAGGCGATGAAGGAGTTGGCGTGCGTGCCGATGCCCCGGGCGTATTCCTTGCCGGCGACCTTGAGGGGCTTGCCGTCGTAGTTCTTGCCGATGCGGGTCGTGCCGAGGGACTCCGCGTCCTTCCACTTCAGCTTCGTCAGGTCGACGACCGTGCCGTCGGCCAGGACCACCTCGGGCTCGATCCAGTCCGACCAATCGCAGGCGTTGGCGCCCAGATCGGAGACGAGCAGGTATAGTTCCTTCGAGCCGTTGAGCTCGGCGGTGAACTCGACGAGACGCTGCTTGTCCTTGGCGAGCAGGATCGGCGATTCGGCGACCGGCTTGGGCTCGGCGGCAAGGCCGCACACGGCGAGGGACATGGCCGCGAAAACGAACAGAGGACGAACGACCGGAGACTTGGGGGTGATCATGGGCGGAAGGGGTGACTCCATAGACAGCCGATTCTGCGGCTGGTTGGAAGAAAATTACCGAAGGTCAGCCCGCAGACCGGCAATAGTCGTGCCACATCGACAGCAGCGCCGTCTCCATCGCCCGGGCGAACCCCTTCTCATCCATCAAGCGGGAAGCCTGCATCTCGGCGCGCAGGCCTTTCCGAAGACGTTCAAGGGTCGGATGGTCGCTGGCCAGGCCGGCCGCGATACGGACGAACTCCGGACCATCATGGGCCACCCACTCCGGGTGCCCGACGCGTGTCAACAGGCTCTGCCCGACCCGGGAGGCATGGGTACGCCCGGCCAAGGTCACCACCGGCACGCCCATGTAAAGCGCCTCGCAGGTCGTCGTGGTGCCGCCGTACGGATAAGTATCCAGCGCGACATCGATCCGTCCATACCAGGCGAGATGCTGCGCCCGGGTGGGCAGATAGCTGGCGAAGTCTACCCGCGAGGGTTCGATGCCGGCGGAGGCCAAACGGTCGAGCGTCGACCCCTTGACCCCTTGGTCGCCGAAGGGCTCCGCCTTCAACAACAGGCGCGACCCCGGCACGGCGGCCAACACCTGCGCCCAGTTGCGCAGCTGCGCATCGTCAAACTTGCGCGGCACGTTGAAGCAGCCGAAGACGAAGGGCCGCGCCGGATCATCCCCCCTCGCCGTGACCTCCGGCGTCTCGGCATGGGGACGGAAACACCAGGCCGTAGGTAACCTATAGAGTCGCTCCGTGTGCAAGGCATCGGCCGCGCCGACCGGATCGGCGATCGCATCCGTGAGCCGCCAGTCCATTTCCGGCAAGCCGGTGGTATTCGGATAACCCAGCCACGATACCTGCACCGGAGCCGGACGGCGCGCGAACGCCCGCAGGCGGGCGCCGGCGGTATGTCCGCCGAGGTCCACGAGGATATCGATCCGATCGGCGAGGACCTGGGAAGCCCAGGCGGCGTCGGGTGCGCCGTACATAGGGCGCCATAGGTCGCAGCAGGCCTGCAGACGGGCTGTCACGGCATCAGGAGCACGGACGTCGGCATACGCGGCGACGAAGAAACGGCGCCGGTCAAGGTGCGCCAACAACGGCTCCAGGAAAGTCGCCACGGCGTGATCACGGAAATCCCCGGAGACGAACCCGATCCGGATGACCCGTTCCGGAGACCTGTCAGGGGTCGGTCGCAGCCGTTCCGTCGCCAGCAACGAAGAAGCTCGCCGGCCCCAGGCGCGGTGTTCCTCGAAGATCTGTTCGGGGGTCAGTTCGTCGAGCGAGTTCAGGGCCAGCAACAGTCCCATCTCGGCATTCGGGTAATCGCCCGCCTCGCGGATCGCCCGACGGTACTCCGGGATGGATGCGGCGACCTTGCCCGTGAGCGCCATGAACATCGCGAGGTTGTTGCGGGCGAAGTAATATTCCGGCTGGATCAGCAACGCCCGACGGATCGCTTCGAGGGCCTCGGTATGTCGCCCGACGTCGGTCAAGGCGACGCCGAGATTGCTCGCCGGCATCGGACGACCAGGCAGCAGCTCCTCGGACCTTTGGTAATAGGACAAGGCTTCCGCCGAACGTCCGAGCGTCATCAGCAGGTTGCCGAGATTGAAGACCGCCTCGGGATGGTCGGGGTCGATCGCCAAGGCCTGCCGGAAGCAATGCTCGGCGTCGTCATGGCGTCCCTGCTGCTGACGAAGCGAACCCATGAGCTCGAAGGTCGGCGCATGGCGCGGGGCCGCCTGGAAAATAGCGAGGCAGACCCTCTCGGTATCCTCAAGCCGGCCTTGCTCGAACAGCGCGACCGCCGTGGCATATGCTTCGGAGATGTTCATTTATGGCCAAGACGACGCTACTTGGAGAGCCCAGCAGGGTCAGGGAGGCGATAACATTGGCGAACCGGTCCGAGTCGAAGGAAATCCTTACGGACGGCTTTACATCCCGATGACAGCCAACACGTTTTAGGAACCAAGGGCACCCCGCCCTGTCCTACCCTTTTCCGATGCCTTTCCGGTCTTTCTTTGGCCCTATCCTGATGGCCCTCTCGGCATCCGCCGCCGAGCAGGTTGCCACCCCTACGGCCGCCCAGCTGGAATTCTTCGAAAAAGAGGTCCGCCCGGTCCTTGCCGACAACTGCTACAAGTGTCACGGACCCAAGAAGCAGAAGTCCGGCCTTCGGCTGGATTCCCGCGAACTCATCCTGAAAGGGGGCGAAGTCGGACCGGTCGTCGTCATCGGCAAGCCGGAAGCCAGCCGCCTCATCCTCGCGATCAACCACGCAAAGACGAAGGACGTGGAGCCGATGCCCAGCGCCGACGAGAAGATCTCGCCCAAGGCCATCGCCGCCCTGACCGAATGGGTGCGCCAAGGGCTGCCCTGGCCGGCCGAGTCTTCGCCCGTCGCGCACGACCCTCGCAACCATTGGGCGTTCAAGACCGTCACGACGCCGGCCGCCCCGGTCATCGCCTCCACCGATGCCCCTAAGGTCCGGCAACCGCTCGACCGGTTCGTGCTCGCGAAGCTGAAGTCCGTCGGGCTCGACTTCAACCCCGAGGCCCCGCGCGAAGTCGTCATCCGTCGCCTGACCCTCGCTCTCTGGGGCTTCAATCCTACCGCCGACGAGATCGCCGCGTATGTCGCCGACAAGGACCCGCAGGCGACCGAGAATCTCGTCGACCGCCTGCTCGCCGCACCGGCCTTCGGCGAACGCTGGGCCCGCCACTGGCTCGACGTCGCGCGCTACTCCGACACGAAAGGCTACGTCTTCCAGGAAGAGCGCCGCTATCCCTACGCCTACACCTATCGCGACTGGGTGGTGAACGCCTTCAACCAAGACCTGCCTTACGACCAGTTCCTGCGCCTCCAGCTCGCGGCCGACCAGATCGCCAAGGACCCGGAGAACAACCGCGACCTCGCCGCCCTCGGCTTCCTGACCCTGGGTCGCCGCTTCCTCAACAGCGTGCCGGACATCATCGACGACCGCATCGACGTCGTCATGCGCGGCACGCAGGGACTGACGATGGCCTGCGCCCGCTGCCACGACCATAAGTTCGATCCGCTGCCGACGACCGAGTACTACTCGCTCTACGCCATCTTCAATTCGAGCCAGGAGCCGAAGGAGCTGCCGCCGCTCAAGCCCTTCGTCCGCACGAAGGAGACCGAGGAATTCGAGGCCGAACTCGCGGTCCGCCAGAAGAAGCTGGATGACTTCATCGAAAGCCGACGCGAACTGTCCTTCGGTCCGGCGAAGATCGCCGACTACCTCACGCTCATGCTACGGGCGGCGAAGGAACCTAACTTCAACTACACGCAGGAAGCCAAGCGGACCAACCTCTACCCGACGGTGCTCAACGGCTGGCAGCACGTCCTGACGAAGCGACTCAACGACAAGGACCCGGTCTGGGGCGGCTGGTACCAGCTGAAGGAAGTGCCCGACGACCAGTTCGCCGGCAAATATGCCGCGCTGCTCGCCAAGCCCGAACTCTTCCAAGACCCCCTGCTCCGCGCCGAGCTGCAGAAGAAGACGCCGAAGAAGTTCGCCGAACTCACCGCGATCTACGGCGCGTTGCTCGCCGAAGCGCACAAACCCGACAAGAACGGCGTGGCCGCGTGGAAACCTTGGCGCGACCTCGTCGAAGCTCCCAACGGCCCCACCGCCGTGACGGCGGCCTCGCTGATCGGCACCTACAACGTCGCCGACCGCAACACCCGCAACAACCTCGAGATCCAGGTCGTCGGCTTCAAGGCCACGAGCCCGAAGAGCCCACCCCATGCGATGGTGCTCCTCGACAAGCCCAAGGCCGTCCAAGGCGTCGTCTTCCTCCGCGGCAGCGCCTCGCGCCCCGGCAAGACCGTGCCGCGCCAGTTCCCTTCCGTGCTGACCGAAGGCAAGGTCAAGGAATTCACCGAAGGCAGCGGCCGTCTCGACATGGCCAACGCCATCGCCAGCAAGTCCAATCCGCTGACGGCGCGCGTCATGGCCAATCGCATCTGGACCGAGCTCATCGGCCGCAGCCTGGTCGAGACGCCGAGCGACTACGGAGTGCGTACGCCGTTGCCGAAGAACCCCGAACTGCTCGAGCACCTGGCCTCCTCCTTCATGAAGGACGAATGGTCGATGAAGAAGCTCATCCGTTCGATCGTGCTGTCCCGGACTTTCCTGCAGACGGCCGACGTGCGCGCCGAAGGCTTGGCGAAGGACCCGGACAACGACCTCAGCTGGCGCGCCCAACGCCGTCGCCTCGATTTCGAGGCCATGCGCGACAGCATGCTGCGCGTCGCCGGCCGACTCGAGTCCGCCAAGATCGGCGGCCAGCCCTTCGATCTCTCCGCGAACTTCTCGGAACCTCGCCGCACCCTGTACGGCAGCATCGACCGGCAGAACCTGCCGGCCTTCTTCCGCACGTTCGACTTTGCCAATCCGGACTACCACGTGCCGAAGCGCAACCAGACCACGACGCCCCAGCAGGCGTTGTGGATGATGAACCATCCCTTCGTCCGCACCCAGGCCGAAGCGCTGACCGCCAAGGTCGACACCCTGCCCACCTCGGAAGCCAAGGTGAAGGGCCTGTATCTCGCCGTCCTGGGCCGCGCGCCCGACAAGGATGAGCTCGCCCTCGCCCTCGAATATCTCCGCGAAGCCGAGCTCGCTCCCGCCCCGGCAACCTGGCGCAACGGCTACGGCGGCTGGAACACCGCCACGAAGACCGTCGCCTTCACCGAGATGAAGGTCCAGACGAAAGAACGCATCTCCCCCACGGACAAGATGCCCGACAAGGAATTCTCACACACCTTCCTCACCGCCAAGGGCGGACACCCGGGCGACAAGACCGAAGCCACCGCGGTCATCCGCCGTTGGACCGCCGGCAGCGCCGGCAAGTACCGCATCGAAGGCACGCTGGCCGTCGCCAGCAAGGCCAGCGACGGGGTCCGGGCGCGCATCGTGACCGCGCGTCGTGGCATCCTCGCCGAAGTCGTCGCCAAAGGCGCCTCGTCCGCCCCGGTCAACCTGACCGAGGTCGACCTGGCCGCCGGCGAGAGCATCGACTTCATCGCCGACAACTTCATCGGTTCGAACAGCGACAGCTTCTCGTGGTCGCCGGTGATCAAGGACGCCAAGTCGGGCGAAGTCCTGACTTCCGCGGCCGGCGAGTTCGGCAAGAAGCCCGAACGCCAGTCGCCGCTCTCCACGTTCGCCCAGGTCCTCCTCACCAGCAACGAATTCATCTTCGCCGACTAATGCACCACCTCGACCCGCTCTCCCTCGGCTCCCGCCGTGAGTTCCTTCGCCGCGTCGGCATGGGGCTCGGCGGGGTCGCGATGGCTTCGCTGCTCCAGCAGGAACTCCGCGGCGCCGAGATCAAGGTGGACCCTCTCCGTCCCCTCGCGGCCCGCAAACCTCCGCTGCCCTGCAAGGCCAAGCGCGTCATCCATATCTTCGCCAACGGCGGCGCCTCCCAGGTCGACACCTTCGACCGCAAGGTCGCGCTCGACAAGTACCACGGCCAGAAACTGCCCGGAGACTACATCGCCACCGAACGCAAGACCGGCGCCGCCTTCCGTTCGCCCTTCACCTGGAAGCGTTACGGCAAGAGCGGCCTCGAGGTCAGCGAGCTCTTCGAAAAGACGGCGCAGCACGCCGATGACCTCTGCGTGATCCGGTCGATGAAGGCCGATGTCCCCAACCATGAGCCTTCCCTGCTGCTGATGAATTGCGGCGAAGCCCGCCAGGTCCGCCCCTCGATGGGCTCCTGG
>RGES01000060.1 GCA_009917805.1 Verrucomicrobiota bacterium | reverse complement strand
CTCGGGCTGGTGGTTCCTCGACCAGGAACGCGGCATGCGCGACCAGATGAACGCGCTGTCCGACCTCGGCCTGCTCAGCCGTTTCATCGGCATGATCACCGACTCCCGCTCCTTCCTGTCGTACCCGCGCCACGAGTACTTCCGCCGTATCCTGTGCGACCTCGTCGGCCAGGACGTCGAATCGGGCCGCATCCCGGATCGCAAGGACTGGAACGAACGCCTGATCGCCGACGTCTGCTACGGCAACGCCAGCCAGTACTTCGGCTTCAAGCAGTAAGCTGTCTCGCCCCCGATCGAGGCCGGGCAGCCTGCGGGCTTGCCCGGCCTCTTAGTTTACGCAGCATACATGGTGCCCCGCCGATGATCCGCTTTCTCTTCGACTGCCTGCTCTGGGGTCTCGGCTTCGAACGCCGCGACCAGACCTCGTCCACCGGCTTCGACGGGGAGCACCTCATCCCGACACGCCGACGCACGGCGACGGAGGGGGCGATCCGCGTCCTCAGTTCGCTGATCTTCGTCCTCGCGTTCGCGGTCAACGTGGCCGGCTTCATCCTGCCGACCGGAGCCGCGCCGGAAGTCTCGGCGTTCCTCGCCGAAGGTGACTTCCCCGCGCTGGCTTGGGCGGGCGCGGCGTGGTGCCTGCTCATGCTGTGCCGCCCCTCCCTGCCCATGGACAGCACCGCGATCAGCACCGGGCTGTGGTGCTTCGCCGGCTACCTCCCCTACTTCGTCATCGGCAACCTGCTGGCCATCCCCCTCCCGACCCTGTTGGCCCAGGCCTGCGTCGCGGGGCTCATCGGCGGCTATGGGCTGTTCCGGGACATCCGTCGCGAGATCCGCGCGGAAAAACCCTGAATCGGCCCGCCCCCTCCGCGTGCGGTCTTGATATTTCCCATACCGACCTAAGCATACCGCCATGCGCCTCGCCTTCCTCCTGCTGCTCTCGCTCACCACGGCCTTCGGCGCCGAGAAGAAATACAACTTCCGCACCGACTTCTCGCTGACCCGCTACGTCGACGGACCGCGCATCACGCCGGCCCTGCAGAAGGACAAGGCCACCCTGCTCTTCTTCTGGGCCTACGAGCTCGAAGGACCGAGCGGCGAAGACCTGAAGCCCTTTCAGAAGCTGGCCGACGAACACAAGGAAGACATGCTCGTCATCGGCGTCGAGAACGTCGGCATGGCCGGCTCGACCAAGAACATCACCGCGCTGACGAAGAAGGCCGGCCTGACCTTCTCGATGTACAGCGGCTGCCGCGCGCCGTTCAAGACCAACACCTACCCGTACGTCTGCGTCTTCGACCGCGAAGGCAAGCTGATCTACAACGCCGTGCCCAAGGCCGAAGCCCTGCTGGAAGCGATCGCCCAAGCCGTCGCCAAGCCGACGGGCAAGGACGGCAAGGACGATCCCAAGAAGGACGAGAAGGAGAAGCCGAAGGTCGACCCGAAGAAGGCGGCCTGAGCTCAGCGCGCCCCTTGCAGGCTGCGCCACGTGAGCGGCAGCCTTTCGCGGACCAAGCCGGCCGTCGCCCCCGGCAAAGCCTCTGCCGTCATGGGCACGTTGAGCGTATCCTCGCGCCCGACCTGACCGGGGGAACGTCCGTATTTATATTCGTAGGTCAACGTGCCGTCCGCGGCCAGCCCGACGCCCTTCCAGGCCGGATTCGCCACGGAGAGGAAGAATTGGTCTCCGCCCTTCGGCCGAGCGACCGCCATCATCTGGGCGCCGCGGAGCGAACGCCATAAGGACTCGGCCGTCCAGGCCGCCGGATTCACCTGCTTGAGCTTCGGTGCCACGAGGGTGGCGTAAGGCTTCCGGCCGGACGCGTCGGACTGTTCGCGCCAATAGGCGAAGGCGGCGGCGATCTCGTCGGCGACCAATGGGTAATGGGTGCATCCCAGCATCAGGGTGTCGATCGGCGCGGCGTCGTCGGCGGCGGCCGACTTCAGGAAAGCGCCGACATCGGCACGGATGATGTCGCGGATCGGGGTCTTGACCGAAGGATCGCCTTCGATCGCGGCGGCGAGGCTGGCCGAACCCAGCTGACGGACCGGTCGGCCCGTGACCTTGGCGATGGCCTTGGGATAGGCGTTGGAAGCGCAGGTCCCCACGGTCGCGAGCACGGCCACGCCGCCCTGCGCGCCTTCGGCGGTCTCGGCCAGCCCTTGCGCACCGGCTTCGACGACGCCGACGACGATGACCGGGATGCCCCAGGCCTTCACCGCGGCCCGGAGGTCTTCGAGCCCATAGGCGGTGGCGGTATTGCAGGCGATGACGATGGCCTTCACCGGCGGCTTGTCGCCACGCGCCTGACGGCGGCCAAGCAGGAACAAGGCGTCGCGCAGGATGAGCTCGCGCAGGAAATCGGTGCGCCCGACCGCGGAATAATTCCCGTAAGGCATGTTGGCCTGGTCGCCGAAATACACGAAGCGTTCGCCGGCGAAATCCGGCACGCCGTCCGCGCCGTCCGCGCCGGTCACGTTATGATGGCGATCATGCGCCTTGAGGGCCTCGAGCACCGTGAGGCCGCCGACGCCGGAATCGAAGACGCCGATGGGGAGGTCGCGGAGGTCGCCGCGATAATCCGCCGCGACGAAGCTGGCAGGGACGTCCCCTTGCGGGTGCGCCTTGGCATGGCCGATCGCCGAGGCAAGGGGATCATCCGTCGCGCGCGCAACGCACGTGACCAGGCAAATCAGCAAGAAGCGGAGGCAGGCGGCCATGCTATCAGGTTCGGTCGGTACGATAGACGCGCTGCACCCGCTGGGTCAGCGTGCAAAGGGCCTCCCAAGGGATGCAGTCGGACCACGCGCAGAACTCCGCCACGGTGATGCGGTCCGTGGCCTGGGCGCCGAGGATCGTCACGATGTCACCGACGGCCGCGCCGGCGACGTCGGTCACGTCGAAGCCGAGAAGCTCTCGAGGCCGGCGCTGTTGTCGGCATGGATCATCAGACCGGCGCGGACGGAAGCGGGGATGCCCTCCAGCAACTTCAGGAAGATCGTGCGCTGAGCGGCGGTGAAGGCCGCATCGCTGTCGGCGTCGGAGAAGTGCGTGTAGACGCCGCGCCATTCGAAGCCGTGGGCGGCCTGCACGAAGGCGAAGAGCTCCGCGGCCTGCTCATGCCAGATGCCGGCGCGGCCCATGCCGGTGTCGACCTTGACGTGCACCTTCGCCTTGAGGCCGGACTTGGCGGCCGCGGCGGCCAGCGCCCGGGCTTCGTCCAGCGAGTTCAAGGTGAGGTCGAGCCCGAGGGCCAACGCACGCGGGAGTTCGCCCGGCAAGGTCGGGCTGAGCAGCAGGATGTCGGCGTCATGGCCGACTTCCCGGAGTTTCGCGGCTTCGGCGACGTTCGCCACCGCGAAGCAATCCACGCCCGCCTGCAGGAGGCGCGTGGCGACCTCCGGCATGCCGTGCCCGTAGGCATTGGCCTTCACCACCGGCCGACGTTGCGGTCGATGGCCGGCAAGTCGATCTCGACCCAGGCGCGCGCGGCGGAAGCGTTCGACGAAGCGCTCATGAGCGGTGGCGCTCCCCGGACCAGGTGGCGAAATCATTGGCGACGTTCAACGCGTCGGGGCGTGCTTCCTTCCGCAGGAAACCAGGCCGCGCGAAGAAGGTCGGCAGGGCCGACCACGGAGGCGGGACGGCGACGTGCGCACGCAGCGCACCGGCGGCCGCTTCGCTCGAGGCAAGGATACGACGGCCGGCAGAATTCAGCTGCGCCGCTTCGGCCTCGAAAGGCACGCCGAGGGAACCGTCGGCGGAAACCTCGAGCGCATGCCAGCGCTTCAGCCGCGATTCGACGGCGACGAGGAACGGGCCTTTTTCGCCTGCGGCCAACGCCGAACGCGCGATGCCCGCGAGCGACTCCCAGACGAAGATCGGCCGCGGCTCGAGAGCGGACCAGGAGCGGACCGCCAGGGAAGCGATACGGATGCCCAGCACGGAGCCCGGTCCGACGCACAAGGCAAAGGAGCGGATGTCGGCGAGGGACAGCTTGGCTTCGGCCAAGGCCGTTTCGACGCAGCCAAAGAGGCCCTCCAAGGCGCCATCAGGCGAGAGGCCCTGCCCTGCCCAGCGACCGCCCGAGAGAACTCCCACCCGCACACCGGCGCGGGCGGAGCCGTCGAGGACGAGGCAGGGTTCGGGCGCGCTCATGGCGTCAGCCTGGCGGCCAATCGAGGGCGCGTCCACCCAGCAGATGCACGTGCAGGTGCGGGACGGTTTCACCGCCATCGGGACCGTTGTTGATCACGACGCGGAAACCCTTGGCCAGGCCGAGCTGACGGGAGAGCTGGCCCGCGATGAGCAGGAGATGACCGAGCGTGGCCTGGTCCTCGGCGGACGCCTCGGCGACGCGCGGGATGGGCTTGCGGGGCACGATCAGCACATGCGTCGGGGCCTGCGGGGCGATGTCATGGAAGGCCACGCATACGGGGTCCTCATGGATGAGCTTCGCGGGGATCTCCTTGTCCGCGATCTTCTGGAACAGCGTCTTCGGGGCGCTCATGGGAAATCAGAGGACGACGACCGTCACGCGACGGCGGCCGGCCTGGCGGGCGACGAGTCCCTGCACGGTATCGACCGCCTCGTCGTAGGCGGTGCGCCAGCGGGTCGAACGGGCGCGGGTGCCGGCGAGATACTGATCCTGCAGGCCGACGACCCAGAAGAGCACGTCGGCGGCTTGGCCGGTCGTGGCGAGCGCGGCTTCGACGCGCTCGTTGGCCCAGAGGGCGTCGAACGGTTCGGCGCGATGGTCGAGCACCGCGACGGTCGGGACCGGACGATCCGGCGAAAGCAGGCGGAAGATCTGGGCGGCCGCGGCGGCGAGGTCCGCGGCGTTGAGGCGCGGGTCGGTCTCGTCGTCGGCCTCGAAGACGCGCAGCACCGCGTCGACGTCGCTGCGCAGCTGGGGCGCGGTGCCGACCATCGAGGCCAGCAGCGCGTTCAGCGTGCGGAGGCGGATCGACTTGGGCAGCGCGGCGGTCACTTGGCTTTGCCTCCCTTGCGGAGCTGGTCGATGGCCTTGGCGAGCTCGTCGATGTCGCGGAACTCGCGGTAGACGCTGGCGAAGCGGACGTAGGCGATCTGGTCGACCGCCTGGAGGCGCGCCATGATCTCCTCGCCGATGGCGCTGGACGGGACTTCGTCGCCGAACTTCGCCTGCAGGTTCTCGACGATCTCGGAGATCATCAGGTTGATGCGCTCGAGCTCGATGGGACGCTTGTCGGTGGCCTTACGGACGCCGGACGCGATCTTGCCGATGTCGAAATCCTCGCGGGCGCCGTTGCGCTTCACGACGACCATGCCTTCGCGGACGATCTCCTCGATCGTGCTGAAGCGGTGATCGCACGCCAGGCACTCGCGGCGGCGGCGGATGGAATGGTTACCCTTCCCGAGGCGGGTCTCCAGGACCTTCGTATCCTCGTGATTGCAGCGGGGGCAGAACATCGCTCAGAGCTTCAGGAAGTTCCCCAGGAGCTGGAGTCCGTGCTCGGTGGCGAAGGACTCCGGATGGAACTGGACGCCCCAGATCGGCAGCTCGCGGTGGCGCAGGCCCATCACGAGACCGTCTTCGGTCCAGGCCGTCACCTCGAGGGCGGCGGGGAAAGTGGATCGCTCGACGACCAGCGAATGATAGCGGGTCGCGGCGAAAGGCGAAGGCAGGCCCTTGAAGACGTCGGTGTTGTTGTGGAACACCGGCGAGGTCTTGCCGTGCATCAGGTGCGGGGCGCGGATGACGTTGCCGCCGAAGACATGGCCGATGGCCTGGTGGCCGAGGCACACGCCGAGGATCGGCTTCTTGCCGGCGAAGGCCTTGATCATCGCGCACGAGACGCCGGCCTCGGCGGGCGAGCACGGACCCGGCGAGATCATCACGCGGTCGGGATTCAGCGCGAGCGCTTCCTCCACCGTGATCTGGTCGTTGCGGTACACCTTCTGTTCCACGCCCAACTGCCCGAAGTATTGGACCAGGTTGTAGGTGAACGAATCGTAGTTATCGATGACCAGCAGCACGTGCGGACGATTTGCCCGGCGCTGCGAAGTGTCAAGGAACCGCGGCCCCGTGTGAACAAGTGAGCGCAGCGATGAACATCGCTGCGAGGGCTAGAAACAGGGCCAGGGCTAGGGACAGAACAGCGAGGGACAGATGGTAAAAGCAGATGAACGATGGGCGATGAAGGACGGGCTTCAGGTCCAGCTATCATCACTCATCTTTCATCCTCCGTCCTACATCGGCTTTGCCTCTCCCAGCCCTAGCCCGACCCCTGAATCAGCCTATCCATGCCCCTATCCCTACCCCCACCCCTTCATCGTGAATTTCAGCCCAAACCCCTCGAAAGTAGGCCTTTACAGAGGCAGGGGGGTGTGAATAACTGTGTGAACGGCATGAAACAGCGCACCTTAGGCAAAGAAGCCTCCGTCAAGGGCAAGGCCCTCCACACCGGACAGGACGTCACCCTGACCCTGAAGCCGGGCGCCCCCGACACGGGCCTGGTCTTCCGTCGCATCGACCTATTCGGCAAGCCTGAGGTCCGCCCGGTGTCCGAGATGATCACGGAACTCGAGCGCAAGACGACCGTCTCTTCCGACACCGTCAAGCTGCACACCATCGAGCATGTCCTCTCCGCCCTCAGCGGCATGGCCGTGGACAACGCGATCATCGAGCTCGACGCCTCCGAGCCGCCCATCGTCGACGGTTCGGCCCGTCCGTTCACCACGCTCATCCATCAGTGCGGCGTCGTCGAACAAGACGCCCCGCGCGAGACGTTCACGCTGACGCACCCGATCACGATCAACGAAGGCAGCCGCTCGATCATCGCCCTGCCCTTCGACGGCCTGCGCATCACCTGCACGTCGGCCGACGACCGCGGCATCCACACGCAGCACCTGACGATCGACATCGACGCCGAGACCTACGAGGCGCAGATCGCCCCGGCCCGCACGTTCACGATCTACGAGGACATCGAAGGCCTCATCGAGAAGGGCCTCATCAAAGGCGGCACGCTCGACTCCGCGATCATCCTCAAGGGAGACAAGATCGTCAGCAAGGAGCCCCTGCGCTTCAAGGACGAGCTCGTCCGCCATAAGATCCTCGATATCGTCGGCGACATCGTCCTCTCCGGCGTCCGCCTCAAGGCCCACATCATCGCCGTCCGTCCGGGCCACGCGCTCAACGCCCGCCTCGCCGCGGCCGTCCGCAAACAGTGGCAGGAATCCAAGGCCCCCAAGGCCAAGGCCGCGCCCGCCGGTCCGAAGGTCGAAGCCCCGACGGCCCCCGCCGGCTCGGCTCTCGACATCCGCCAGATCCTCAACGCCCTGCCCCACCGCTACCCGTTCGTGATGGTCGACCGCGTGGTCGAGCTCAACGACGACTCCTTGGTCGCGATCAAGAACGTCACGATCAACGAGCCCTATTTCCAGGGCCACTTCCCCGGCCAGCCGGTCATGCCGGGCGTCCTGCAGGTCGAGGCGATGGCCCAGGCCGCCGGCCT
>RGES01000059.1 GCA_009917805.1 Verrucomicrobiota bacterium | reverse complement strand
GGTCCCTGGTCTCGGCCGTCAGGTCTCGGGTTCGGGTATTCAGCACCAGGTACGGGTTCGGGCCCGCACCCGTACCCGAACCTGATGACCCGAACCCGAGACCTGAGACCCGAAGATATGCTTTCTGGTCAACAGAGCCTCTGAGCCTCCGGGCCTCTTGTCTTTGCCCTTTGCCCCCATGTCACCGTGCCAGCTTGCCCCCCTCGCGGCTTCCGGCCGCGCTTACTTCATCAGGTAGGCGAAGAAATCGCGAAGGTCCTGGTCGGACATCCCGGCGAGCAGGCCTTCGGGCATGACCGAGGTGGGGCTGGCGATCAGCGAAGCGATTCTGTCTTCCTTGATCCGTGTGCGATTGCCGGCGAGGTCGCGCAGGACGATCTCGCCGCCTTCGCGTCGTTCGAGGATACCGTTGGCGACGGAGCCGTCCTTGAGGCGTACGTCATAGGAGCCGAAGCCTTCGCGGATCTCGAGGCTGGGATAGACGATGTTGAGCACCCAGAAGTCGAGGCTGGTGCGGTCGTAGCCGGTGAGGTCCGGGCCCATGTTGCCGCCTGCTCCCTTGAGCGCGTGGCAGTTCGCGCAACGGGCAAGGAAATGGGCCTGGCCTCGGGCGGCGTCACCCTCGCCGGCGCGGGCGAGCGCTCGGAGGCGGGCGACTTCGCGGTCTTTCTCCGGCGTAAGCCCGGTGACGAGCAGGGCTTTCCAGAGTCGATCCACCGCCGCGTTGATTTCGGGGTCGCCGTGACGAAGCAGCGCGCGGGCGATATCCGCGGTGACGTGCGGGGCGGGAATTTTGCCGGTGTCCACCGCTTCGATGAGCAGGCGGATGAGTTTGATCAGGGGGTCGATGGCTTCAGGACGGCCGGCCAAGCTGAGCGCGTCGGCGACTTCGCCGCGGCGGCGGGTAGGCGTCCGCTTGTCTGTTAGTTCCTTGAGGCCGGCGGTGAGCGCTGTTTTGTCACCGTTACGCAAGGCGGCGACCGGGAGCGGTTTGGCGCCGGATGCTCCGAGGCGCGCCTCGATCGCGGTGCGCAGGGACGCCGGCATCGGAGGAAGGTCGCCTGGTTCGAGCACGGTCAGGATGCCGTCAATGAGCTTGGCGGCCGCGTCAGGCGGGCAGAGCGCGCGGACACGTTCGGCATCCGCCAGGCCGCTCTCGTTCGCTCCGTGGGCCAGGCGTTTGCCAAGGCGCTCGGCCAAGGTGTCGCGGAACAGGGGCGAGCCGACGAATTCCGGCGCAGCCCACTGGAACGCAAGGGTGGCGGTGCGTTCTTCGGGCGAGCCGAGATGCGCCTCGAGGGCCCACCAGGCGAGCAGGCGCAGGCGGCCGGCTTCGTCCTGGCTGGTGTCCACTCCTGCGTGGAGCAGCGGGAGCGCTCCCATTGGCATGTGCTTGGCGGAGGCGAGGATCTGGGCGCGGACTTCGAGGTGGGTCTCCTGCTTGGCCGCGGCGATCTGCACGGCGGTGGGCACGGCCTTGCGCTCGCCGAGCATCTGCCAGCTCCAGCGGCGGACGTAGGGGTCGGCATGCGTGACCGGCGGATCGCCGGCGGCGCCGAGCAGGTCGAGCGCCCAGAGCGCTTCGAGCGCCTGCGGGCCGTCGAGCATCGCACGCAGGGCAGGAACCGCGTCCTGCAGCTGGCGCCAGCCGATCTCGAGGACGGCCTGCTTGCGGAACCATTCGTTGCGATGGGAGAGCAGGGCGACGAGTTCCGCGGTGGGCGCCTTGGAGAGGTCGAAGGGCTTCAGTCCGACGTTCCGGCCTTCCGGACGGATGCGATAGAGGCGGCCGCGCAGCTTGTCCCAGTCGTCGACGGGATTCACATGGCTGAGTCGGGTGTCGTACCAGTCGGCCAGGGTGACGGCGCCATCGGGACCGACGCCGATCCAGACGGGACGGAACCATCGGTCGCTGCTGGCGATGAGGTCTTCTTCGTCGACGGTGCGGAACGTCGCGCCCTGCGGGATGAGGCGGCTGACGTAGGCTTTGTTGGCGAGCGAGTTCGGCGCCAGGATCCTGCCGTCATATTCCTTCCCCAGCAGCCCGCCGTCGTAGACCACGAAGGCCTGCGGGAAGCGGCGCTTGTCGCCGGTGTTCGGCATGTGCTCGAACCAGCCGTAGGCGTAGGGATTCGTGAGCGGTCCATGCTTGCCCCAGTTCTTCACGCCGTAGGAGCCGAATTCATAGTGCATCCCGCGGGTATCGCCGTAATTGCTGCCCGAGAAGACGCGCCCTTTGCCGTCGACGTCCAGGCTGTAGGTATTGCCGCCGCCTTCGGCGTAGATTTCGAAGGCTTTCTTCGTCGGGTGGAAGCGCCAGACGCACTGGCCGGCCCAGCGCGTGCGCGGGCCGCCGGGTACGCCGACGTTGCCGGTCGTGGTGCTGCCGTTGGCGCCGTAGAGCCAGCCGTCGACGTTGAACTGGAGATTCGTCGCGGTGCTGTGGGTGTCCTCGAGTCCGAAGCCGGCGAGCTCCACCTTGGGGTCGCCGACCGGAAGGCCTCCTTTCATCTCATAACTGAGCAGATAAGGAGGGTTGAGCACCCAGAGGCGTCCGTTGCCCGCGACGGCGGCGGTGGTGATGTTGAGGCCTTTCAGGACGTCGGTCTGCCTGTCGTAGGTGCCGTCTCCGTCGGTATCCTCCAGGACGCTGATGATGTCGGCGCCTTTTTCGCCGCTGGGCGGAGGGAGCGGCACCTTGTCGAACTGCGCGCGCAGGTGCTGGTCGTAGCTGACGACCTTGAGTCCGGCGGGAAAGGGGTATTGGCGATATTGGACGACCCAGAGCCGGCCTTGGGAGTCCCAGCTCGCGTGGATGGGCTGGGTGATCGCGGGCTCCGCGGCGAGGAGGTCGACGGTCAGTCCTTGGCGGAGCACGAACTTCTTGAGGGCTTCGCCTGTCGTCGACGCAGGGGTGTCGTCGGCCTGGACGCCGCGACCTTTGAAGGTCTTGGCCATCTCGAGCACCTTCTCGTTGCCCGCGAAGGGCGCGTCCGCGGCGAAGAGGCCGGCGGCGAGGAATGACAGCAGGACCGACGCGCGCATGCTCACTTAAGGGTCAAGGTGAGGCGGCGAAGGTCCATGACGCTTTTGCCGGGGATGTCGGTGGCGCGTAGCTTCAGCTCGCCTTTGCCCGGTTCGAGACGGATCTCGCCGAGGATCATCGTGCGGAAGGGCTTCATCAGCGATTCGCCGTGTTCGCCGCGGGGGACGACGTCCTGGTCGGTGATGAGGGGCGGGTTCCAGGCCTCCGTCACCTTGCCTTTGAGCAGGGTGCCTTCGAACGAGAATTCGAGCGTCGCGCCGACATCGCCCGGAGGACAGGTGTAATCGAGGGCCACGACGTAGGTGCCGGCGGTGACGACTTCGACGTTCCAGACGGCGGCATCGCCGGGCTTGGTCCAGTTCACGAAGTAGGAAGAATTCGGCGCCTTGGAGCTGCGACGCATCTCGCCGCGCGGTTCGCCGTCGCGGGCGGGCAGCATCGTGATCGGGAATTCCCGGTAGCCGACGGCGAGCGGGCGAGGGTCGACGGCGTTGCCCGGGCCGTTGGCTCCCTTGGTCTTGCCTTTGCCTCCGGCCGGCGCGGCGATGCCCATCTCCTTGCGCCAGGCGGCGACCTCGGCGACGAGTTCCTTGGCGAGCTCGGGCTGCTGCTTCTGGATCGGCGTGGTCTGGCCCGGGTCGGCGATCATGTCGAAGAGGTTGCCGGCGTTGTCGAGCCGGTGGGTCTCGGTGCGCACGCTGATGTTGCTGCCCCAGGTCTGGAAGAGATGCCGCGGAGCCCAGTCCGCATCGGTGCCTTTGCCCAGCAGCGGGGAGAGGTCGCGGCCGTCGACGCGTTTGTCGCCGACGCGCGGCACGCCCGCCAGGGCGTGCAGGGTGGGGCTCAGGTCGATGGCCCCGGCGATGGGCTTCACCTGCGTGCCGGCGGCGATCCGTCCGGGCCAGCGGATGAACAGGGGGGAGCGCACGCCGCCTTCGTCGGTCGTGCCTTTCTTGCCCTTCATCCCGCCGGTCCATCGCGAGGTGTTCGGTCCGTTGTCGGAAAAATAGACGACGATCGTGTCGTTCTCGAGGTTCAGTTCCTTGAGTTTGGCCAGGATGCGCCCGACGTTGCGGTCCTGGTTCTCGAGCATGGCCCAGACGCAGCGGGTGGCGGCGGGCTCCTCGTCCTTCGGATTGGTCGCGGACTGGGTGATCGGCCGGTCCTTGCAGCGGGCCCAATCCTGCGGCGGCACGGAGAACGGCGAGTGCGGCGTGGTGAAGGGCACGTAGCACAGGAAGGGCTTGGCCTTGTTGCGGTCGATGAACTGCAACGCCTTTTCGGTCAGGACGTCGACGATGTAGCCCGTGGACGATTTCATCACCCCGTTGTGCTCGAGCGGGGCGTCGAAGTATTCGCCCCAGTGGCCGGAGGTGTAGCCCCAGAAAGTGTCGAAGCCGCGGGCGAGCGGGTGGTAAGGCCACTGGCTGCCGTTGTGCCATTTGCCGAAGATCCCCGTGACGTAGCCGGCGGCCTTGAACGAGTCGGCGAAGGTCTTTTCGTCGAGGTTCATGCGCTCCTGTCCGGTGGAGACGCCGTAGACGCCGAGCCGCCGATGGTAGCGGCCGGTCAGGAATTCGGAACGGGTGGGGGAGCAGACGGGCTGGACGAAGAAACGGTCGAAGTGCGCGCCGGCCTTGGCGAGGGAGTCGATGTGGGGCGTGGCCACCTGGCGGTTGCCGTTGAACGAGTAATCGCCCCAGCCGGCGTCGTCGGCCAGCAGCACGACCACGTTGGGCTGCGGCGCGGCGGTGAGCCGGTAGATCAGGAGCAGCAGGCAGCCGAGGAAGAGGCGCATGGGCTTATTTCTTGGCCGGCAGGTAGCCGAGCGAGACGAGGAAATCGTCGGCCGCCGCCAAGGTCTCGGCGTACTTCGACTTGTTGAAGAAGCTGTGCTTCTCGCCTTCGTACCCGATGAGGTCGCAGCGGTTGCCGGCGGCCTTCATGACTTCCGCGAACTTCTCCACGGTCGCGTAGGGCACGGTGGTGTCGGCCTTGCCGTGGAAGATGACCGTGGGCGGCGTGCCTTTCTTCACGTGATGGATCGGCGAGATCTCGACGGGCTCGCAGCCGAACTTGTCCTTGTCCAGGCCGGCGCCGAAGCCCTTCAGGTCGAGGCCCGGGAACGGAGCCATCACGGTGCCGGGATTGAAGAGCACGAGCGCGTTGGGCAGGCAGGAGACGGACTTGTCGTCCTTTGCGGTGTCGAGTCCGGGCAGGGTCGCCACGGAAGCGGCGAGGTGTCCGCCGGCCGAACCGCCACCGACGGCGATGCGCTCGGGGTCGATGCCGAGCCGGGCGGCGTTGGCGCGCACCCAGCGCACGCAGGCTTTGGCGTCGGAGACGCAATCGGCCGGCTTCGCATCCTGGCGGGTCTTCACGCGATAGTCGGCGACGATGGCGATCATGCCGCGACCGGCGAGGTGACGGCTCTGCGGTTCGAACTGGGTGGGCGAACCGCCGGTCCAGCCGCCGCCGAAGAAGAACACGATCGCCGGCAAGGGCTTGGCGGATTTCTGCGCCGGGTCGAAGATCCAGACCTTCAGTTCCGTGTCGCCGACCTTGCGGTAGGTCTCGGACTTCGTGCCTTCGATGACGGGCGGGTAGCCGCCGGCTTTCTTCTTCGCGGCTTTTTCTTGGGCGCCGTCGGACAGCGTGACGAGCAGGCAGAGGAGGGCGAGGGCGAGGCGCATGGGGGTGCGCCCAAGATGGGGGATGGATGATGGGGGATAAAGGAAGAAAGATGCCAGATGGCGGTCCCCGCCGCGATCCCCGCCCCGTCGCCGTCGCCAGGCGCGCTTACGCGAGGATTTCCTTGATGACCTTGCTGGGTTCGACGCCGGTGAGCTTGGCGTCGAGGCCTTGGAACTTGAAGGTGAACGCTTCGGGATTGATGCCAAGCTGATGGAGCATGGTGGCGTGCAGGTCATGGACGGTGCACACCTTGTCCACGGCGGCGTACCCGAGTTCGTCGGTCGCCCCGTGGGTCAGTCCGCCCTTCACGCCGGCGCCGGCGAGCCACATCGACATCGCCTTGTTGTGGTGGTCGCGTCCGACCGGACCTTTGTCGCCTTGCTTCATCGGCGTCCGGCCGAACTCGCCGCTCCAGACGATGAGGGTGTCCTCGAACATGCCGCGCTGCTTGAGGTCGGTGATGAGCGCCATGCAGGCGCGGTCGACTTCCTTGGCGCGCAGCGGGAGTTCCTCCTTCAGGAGGCTGTGGTGATCCCAATCGCGATGGTAGAGCTGGATGAAGCGGCTGCCGCGTTCGGCCAGGCGTCGGGCGAGCAGGCAGTTCGCGGCGAAGGAGCCGTCGCCAGGCTGGCACCCGTAGAGCTCGAGGGTCTTGGCGGACTCCCCCGAGACGTCCATGAGGCCGGGCACGCTGGCCTGCATCTTGAACGCCATCTCATATTGGGCGATGCGCGTGGCGACTTCGGCGTCGTTCACGGAGCCGGCCCGCACCTGGTTGAGTGCGTTGATGGCGTCGACGTCGCCGCCTTGGGCGAGGCGCGAGATGCCGGGCGGGTTGTTCAGGTACAGGACCGGGTCGCCTTTGGAACGAAGCTGGACGCCTTGGTGCTTGGACGGCAGGAAGCCGCTGCTCCACTGACGCGCCGCGATCGGTTGGGGTGAGCGGCCTTTGCCGGTCGAAACCAAGACGACGAACCCCGGCAGGTCTTCGGCTTCGGAGCCGAGTCCGTAGGTCACCCAGGAGCCCATGCTCGGACGGCCGGCGATCTGCGAGCCGGTGTTCATGAACATGTGCGCGGGATCGTGGTTGATCGCGTCCGTGGTCATCGAGCGGATGACGCAGATGTCGTCGGCGACGGTGCCGAGGTGCGGGAGGAGTTCGGAGAGGTCGGTGCCGTTCCTGCCGTGCTTGGCGAACTTGAACTGCGGTCCCTGGCAGATGAGCTTCTGGCCTTGCAGCTGGGCGAGCTGCTGGCCCTTGGTGAAGCTTTCCGGCATGCCTTGGCCGTCCATCTCGGCCAGCTTCGGCTTAGGGTCGAACAGCTCGAGCTGCGACGGGCCGCCGGCCATGGTCAGCCAGATGACGCGCCTGGCCTTCTGCGGCAGGGGCAGCTTCGAGAGCACGCCCGGCGCGGCCTCGGCGCCGGTGCGGCCGAGCAAGGACGCGAGCGCGACGGCGCCGAGGCCTCGGCTGGTGTTGCCGATGAACGAACGGCGGTGGATCTGGCGGAGGTCGGGGAACATCAGGCGATGATTTCTTTGATGGGCTTGCTCGGTTCGACGCCGGTGAGCTTGGCGTCGAGGCCCTGGAACTTGACGGTGAAGGCTTCGTGATTGATGCCGAGCTGGTGCAGCATGGTGGCGTGCAGGTCGTGGACGGTCGTCACCTTGTCGACGGCCGCGTAGCCGAGCTCGTCGGTCTGGCCGTGCACGAGGCCGCCCTTGATGCCTCCGCCGGCCATCCAGACCGTCATGGCCTTGTTGTGGTGGTCGCGTCCGCTGCCGCCTTGCGACATCGGGGTGCGGCCGAATTCGCCG
>RGES01000058.1 GCA_009917805.1 Verrucomicrobiota bacterium | reverse complement strand
TACACCGACGTCGACGGCGTCTACACCGCCGACCCCCGCATCGTGCTCAACGCGAGCAAGCTGCCGGAGATCTCCTACGAGGAGATGCTCGAACTCGCCTCCAGCGGCTCCAAGGTCATGCAGTCCCGCTCGGTGGAGTTCGCCCAGAAATACAACGTGCCCTTCGAGGTCCGTTCCTCCTTTAACGACCAACCCGGTACCATCGTGAAAGCCATCGCCAAAACCCTCGAAGACGCGGCCATCGCCGGCGTCGCCCTCGACCGCCTGCAGACCCGTGTCACGGTGAACGACCTGCCCGACAATCCGCAGGCCCTGTCCGCCCTCTTCGACGACCTCGGCGAGGCCGGCCTCAGCGTCGACATGATCATCAAGAACCTGGGCAAGGACGGCAAAGCCAACCTGACCTTCTCGGTGACCACGGCCGAATTCTCCCGCGTCGAAGCCGTCGTCGGCCAGACCCTCAAGAAGCTCGGCTCCGGCTCCGTTCGTTCCGCCGGCGAGATCTCGAAGCTCTCGATCGTGGGCGTCGGCATGATCTCCCACCCCGGCGTCGCCGGCACCCTCTTCAAGGCCCTCGCCTCCGTCGGCGTCAACAGCGAGCTCATCACGACCTCCGAGATCAAGATCTCCGTCGCGCTGGAGCCGGCCAAGGCCGACGCCGCCGTCCGCGCCGTGCACACGGCCTTCGGACTCGACAAGGCCTGAGCCGGCACTCGCCTCTTGCCCGCCGGCCCGCTCCGACCATAGTCGGGACGATGCTGCGGTTCACCCTGGCCACCCTCCTCGCCCTCGGCGCCTTGCGGCCGGGTCAGGTCGTGTCGCAGGACCTCCCGCCCAACCTGATCACGGCCAACGCGGCCGTCAGCCCGGGCGACCAGCCCGATCGCCGCACCCTGCTCGGATTGGCCGATCAGGCCCTGGCCGCCGGACTATCTTCGACGGCCTCGGGCTTCTATGCCCAGCTGCTCGCCGACCCGAAGCTCAGCGAGAAGGATCGCGAGCAGGCCGGACTCGGACTCTCGGCCGCCTACATTGAGCGCACCCGCACGGCGGAAGCCAAGGCGACGGTCAAGTTCCTGCCCAAGTCCGCCCGCAAGTCCTTGCGCGAAGGCCTCATCGCGCTGCTGGAGAACGACACGGACGGCGCCCGCGCCTTTTCATCCGAACTCAACCTCGCCGCCCTGCCTCCGCACGAGACCGCCTGGGGCCACGCGCTCCGCTGGATGGTGGCGAACGCCGAGAGCGACAACCTGAACATCAACCTCGCGCAGGAAGCCATCGCGCGCACGGCGGTCTCCGAAGAACAGCGTCAGCGGATCGAGGCCCTCGGCTACCGGGCGATGATCGTCGCCGGCAAGGTCGAGCAACGCACCGTGTCCGCGCTGCGCGACCTGGCTTCCGACGCCAAGGGTACGCCGCTGGCCTTCGACTACGCCCGCAACCTGGCGCTGGCCCTCGCGCACCTGAAGGACGCCAAAGGTGCCGCGCTGGCCCTCGCCGACGCGGGCCAGCTTCCGCCCGCACGTCAGGCCGAGGCCGACCTCCTCGCCGGACTCATCCTGGGCGCCGACAGCGCCCAAGGCCGCGAACGGCTCAAGGAGGCCGCCCGCAATCCCGCCAACGTCGCCATCCGCCTCACCGCCCTGCGCTCCTTGGTCTCCGCCGCCGACCCGCGCGCGGAGACGGATCCCGCGAAGCCCGTCGACACGAAGGCGATCGCGAACGAGGTGAACGATTTCCTGCTCCGACGTAATCCCGGCCAGCTTTCCTATTATTGTCCGCGCGACCTCAAGGTGCTGGACTCCATCCACCTCGCGCGCGCGCAGCTGATGCTCTTCGCCGGCAGCCGCGAAAAAGCCCGCCAGGCCGCCGAGGACCTGCTCAAGGACGTCCCGGCCAGCCCGCTCGTCCGCGAAGCCACCCGCACGCTCGCCATCGCCGCCTGGGGCGACGGCTCCTATCGCCTCGCCGCGACGCACCTCACGACGCTGGCCGAAGGCAGCGTCGAACCGGAACGAGCCCAGCTCCGCATCGCCGCCGCCGACTGCCTCTTCCTGGCCAAGGACTTCGTCCTCGCGGAAAAAGCCTACGCCGCCCTGCAGAAGGACGCCGCCGACACGAAGATCTCCGAGGACGCGTTCCACCAGCGCATCCTTTGCCTGCTCGAGACGAGCGACGAGATCAGCGCGTGGAACCGCACCACGGAAGTGATCGAGGAGGCCGCCCGCGCCAACCGCACCCGCACGAAGGAACCGATCTGGTCGGCGATCTGGAGCCTCGTCGAAGACATGCGCAAGGCCCACCGCCCGGCCGACGCCGAACGCCTGCTGGTCCGGCTCGCCCCGCTCACGCAAGGCGCCCGCATCGACTTCGCGCTGCGCTTCACCTGGCAGCGCGCCCTGCTCGCGATCGCCAACAACAATCCCGCCGAAGCCAGCCGGCTCGCCGGGGAGATCGACCGCACGCTTTCCAACCTGCCGGCCGGCGGCACGCCCGACGAACTGAGCAAGGCCGTGCCGGAACTCCGCGGTCACGCCGCGCTGCTCAAGGCGCGCACGTCCCTGAACGCCGGCGCCGCCAAGGGGCTCGACGAGCTCGTCGAACTTCGCCGCAAGTTCGGCAAGGTGCCCGCCACCGCGGCCTCCTACCTCGTCGAAGGTCGCCACCTGGCCTCCGTCGGCCGCAACGCGGAAGC
The DNA here is from genome assembly GCA_009917805.1 of Verrucomicrobiota bacterium. Classification (GTDB taxonomy): domain Bacteria; phylum Verrucomicrobiota; class Verrucomicrobiia; order Opitutales; family UBA953; genus UBA953. The sequence continues at coordinate 4,894 of RGES01000058.1, read as the reverse complement.
CCAGGCCCGCTTCGAAGCCCTCGCCAAGGAATTCCAAGGCGAAGCCGGCCTCGCCGAATTCGCGGCGCTCGGACTCTACGAAGCCGCCGAGCAGGCCGCGCTCCAGGCGCCGACCGACGGCGAGAGCAAGCTCAAGGACGCCGTCGAGCTCCTCGAACGCTTCACGGAGACCTACCCGCAGAACCCCCTGATCTTCCGCGTCTCGTTGCGCCGCGCCGAGATCCTCCGCTCGCTCGGCCAGTTCGACAAGTCGCTCCTCGTGCTCGAAGGCCTCATCCGCGACCGGCCGTCGGACCCGTCGCGCCCGCAGGCCGAGATGGCGAAGGCGGATTCCCTCTTCGGACTGGCGCAGCTGCGCCGCGATCGCAACGGTCAGCTCGACCGCCAGCGCGTCTCGCGCGCCGCCGCCGCCTACGAACGCATCGCCGAAGCGCTATCCAAGGACTCCGAAGACGTCCGCATCGAAGCCTTGTACAAGTGGGCCCTCACGCTGGTCGAACGCTCCCGCACCGAGACGGGCCTCGAGGCGACCGCGACGCGCGGAGAAGCGCGCAAGATCCTGCTTCGCGTCGTGGCCTCGCTGCGGGAAGCGACCGCGCGCGCGGCCGCCGAGACCGCCGGCAAGCTCTCCTCCGAAGGACGCCTGTGGCTTTCGCGCTCCGTGCTGCTGCTGGCCGAGACCTGCGAACTGGACGGCGACCGGGCCGAAGCCATCGCCGCCTACAAGATCATCGTGACCGTGAACCAAGGACAGCCTGCCGCGCAATCGCGGCTCCCGGGCCAGTCCACCGCCGAAAGCAAACTTGCGACCCTCCGCAATTCCCCGTCCAATCCTCCCAAGCCCCAATGAGCAGCCGCTTCTCCTTCCCCTTCGACGCCGGCCCCTTCGTCTGGCTGCTCCTGCTGCTCGCCTTCCTCGCCCTCGTCTTCGTCGTCGAGCGCGCGATGTTCCTGCACCGCGGCCTCGTGCTTTCTTCCGACTTCATCGAAGGCGTACGTAACAACCTGCGCGCCGGCCGTCCGCTCGAGGCCCTCGCCGCCTGCGAAGAATCGCCGGGCCCCGTCCCGCGCGTCGTGAAGGCGGCCCTGCTCCGGGCCGGCAGCGGCGAAGATGCCATGCGCGCCGCCGCCACCGAAGCCGCCCTGCTCGAACTGCCGGTGCTCGAACGTCGCCTCGGCACCATCGCCTCCATCGGTCGCGTCGCGCCGCTGCTCGGCCTGGCCGGCGCCATCTTCTCCGGCTTCAACCTCGCCTCCGCCCTGCGCGACGGAAGCGTCTACGCCTCCGCCAACGGACTCCTGACCGAAGTCCAGGCCGCGCTCGCGACCGCGGGCTTCGCGATGGTCATCGCCGCCGCCTGCGCGATGGCCCACCACTTCCTCGTCGGCCGCGTCCGCTCGATCGTCACCGAGATGGAGATCGCCGCCCATTCCATCATCACCTTCGTGCGCCACGAGCTGCCGGAGGAGAAGCCTCGCCAGAGCTGAGATGCGGACGCCCCTCGGAGTCCTGGAAAAAGTCCGGCCGGCCGAACGGGGCCTGGATTTCGTGCCGCTGGCCCTGGCCCTCGTCTGCGCGGCGCTGACCTACGTCCTTTCCGCCGAGTTCGTCTTCGCCCCCGGCATGTACGTCGGCTTCGACGACCGCGGCGGCGCGGTCTCGCCGACCATGAAGACCCCCAGGCTGGCCGCCGGCGACATGGCCCGGACGTCCTTGACCGTCACCCTCGTCTCGGCCCGCGGCGCCGGCGTGTTCGTCGTCGCCGGCCGCGTGGTCGACCGCGACGGCCTTGACCTCGAGCTCCGCCGCGTGGCCGCCAAGGGCGGCTCGTCGCGCCCCGTGCTGATCAAGGCCGATGCTTCGCTGACCATGCAGAGCTTCCTCGAAGTGTGCGAACTCGCCCGCAAGGCGGGGTTCCCCGGCGTGCTGGTCGCGGCCGACGAACGCTGATTCGCGGTTGCCACGGCCGAGTCGGGTAGAACATTCTCCGGCCAAGTGTCGTCCCCAGCGCCCATCTCTTCCGTGAATCCTGTGCCGCCCCGGCACATCGGCATCATCATGGACGGCAACGGACGCTGGGCCGCCGCCAAGGGGCTCCCCCGCCTCGAAGGCCATCGCCGCGGCGCCGAACGGCTCATCGAGATCATCGACGCCTGCATCGACGGCGGCATCGGCACGCTCACCGTCTTCGCCTTTTCCGCCGAGAACTGGAAACGCCCGCTCGAGGAAGTCAGCGGCCTGTTCAAGCTCGGCGAATGGATCCTCCGCGCGCACCTCGCCCGCCTGGAGAAGCGCAACGTCCGCCTGCGCGTCATCGGCGACATCAGCGCCCTGCCGGAATTCGTCCGCGTCCCGCTCGAGGACGTGATCAAGTCCAGCAAGGACAACACGGCCTTCACCCTCGTCGTCGCGCTCAACTACGGCGCCCGCCAGGAGATCGTCACGGCCGCGCAGTCGCTCGCCGCCGACGTCGCCGCCGGCAAGATCAAGCCGGAGCAGGTCGATTGGGCCGCCGTCGAAGCCCGCCTGCAGACCGCCGGCATGCCCGACCCGGACCTGATCATCCGGACTTCCGGCGAATTCCGCCTCAGCAATTTCCTGCTCCTGCAGTCCGCCTACGCCGAGATCGTCTTCGCCTCGGTCTACTGGCCCGACTTCGACAAGGCGCAGCTCCAGCTCGCCCTCGCCGAATACGCCAAACGCGAACGGCGCTTCGGCCAGACTCGCGAGCAACTCCTGCCAACCGACCAACGATGAAAGACCGCGCCCTCAGCACCATCGGCCTCTGGGTCGTCGTCGGACTCGTCATCTGGGTCGGCGGCTTCTTCTCCGTCGCCGAACAGGCGTCTTTCGGACTGCTCGCGCTGATCATCTGCGCCGCGCAATACGAGTTCTACCAGCTTGTCCGCGCCATCCCCGGCGTCGGTCGGCCCAACCTCTCGGGCATCGTCGCCGGCTTCGCCCTGCATTTCGGCCTGTTCTTCCTCGCCGCCGAAGAGGCCCGCGCCAATTACCTCCTGACCGGCGGAGCGCTGCTGGTCGGCCTGCACCTGCTCTCCCTCCTCCGGCATCCGGGCGAAGTCCCGACGTTGCTCCGCCGCTTCCCCACCCTCTACGGGTTCGCTTACCTTCCTTTCATGCTGGCCTCCCTCATCGCCATCGCGCGCATGAAGGACGGCCATCTCCTGACCGCGAAGTCCGTCGGCCTTTACTACGTCGTCTGGGTCTTCGTCGCGACGAAGTTCACCGACGTCGGCGGACTCCTCATCGGCGTGCCGTTCGGGAAGCATAAGATCGCTCCGACCATCAGCCCGGCCAAGAGCTGGGAAGGCTGCCTCGGCGGGCTCGCCGCCTCCGCCGGCGCCTCCGCGCTCTTCGCCTGGTTGCTCCGTGACGCCTTCGGCATCGCCTTCATGGTGCCATGGAAGGCCGCCGTCCTCGCCTTGCCGATCGCGGTCCTGAGCATTCCCTCCGACCTGGTCGAATCCGTCTTCAAGCGACTTGCCGGCGCCAAGGATTCCGGCGCGACGATCCCCGGGATCGGCGGCGCCCTCGACCTGATCGACAGCATGGTGCTCACTTCGCCCGCCGCGCTGATCCTGCTGTCGTATTGCCTCGATTGGGCGAAGCGCGCCGGATGACCGCGTCCGCGCCAGCGATCCACGTCCTGACGGGGCCGACCGCCGTCGGCAAGACGGAGACCGCCTTGCGGTGGGCCGAGCAACACGACGCAGAGATCATCTCCTGCGATTCGGTCTGCGTCTATCGAGGCATGGATGTCGGCTCCGCGAAGCCGACCGCCGATGAGCAGCGTCGCGTCCGCCATCATGGCCTCGACCTGGTCGAGCCTGCCGAACGCTACTCGGTCTCGCAATATGTCGACATGGCCCGCGCGGCCATCGCCGAAGCCCATGGACGTGGCAGACGCATCCTCGTCACCGGCGGCAGCGGCTTCTACCTGGCGGCCTTCTTCGGACCGGTCACGGATGAGCTCGAGATTCCGCAGGCCATCACCGACGAAGTCCGGACGCTCCAGCGCCAAGGCCTCGCCTCGTTGCTGCTTCGCCTTCGCGAGATCGAAGGCCCGAAGCTACCCGAGTGGCTCGACCAACAGAACCCGATCCGTGTCGCCAAGGCGCTCGAACGACGGATGGCTTCCGGCCGGAGCCTCGATTCCCTCCGGGACGAGTTCCTGACCCGCCGAGGCCCCTTTGCGGATCACACAGTCACCTGTGAACTGCTCGAACGGGCGGATGACGAACTTAAGGCCCGGATCGCCGCGCGCACCGGTACGATGCTCCGCGACGGTATCATCGAGGAGTCCGAACGCCTTCTGGCGATGAACCTGGACCCGGAACTGACCTCTTCCCGCGCCGTCGGCTATCGGGCCGTCATGGACTGGCTGGAGGGCGGGAAACGCGTGGCCATGAGCGGCTTGGCCGAACGCATCAATCTCGACACCTGGGCATTGGTAAGAAAGCAGCGTAAGTGGTTCCGTCGGTTAGGGTTAGCCCAAGACGCTTAAATTCCTCGTTTTAGGGCGTTTTGGCTGATTGGCGTCCGGTCTTATGTTAAAAAACGGTCTTTTATGGCATTTTACTGCCTCCATCCTTGCATGCCCCTGTTTTTTGACCAATTTCGGCGTCGAACCCCCTACCCACCCTAAACCATGCCCCTGAAACTCGGCCAGCCTCTCCCTGAAATCTCCCTCAAGCAAGGCGTACTCGGCGCTGACGGAAAAGTCGGTCTGGTCGATGTCAGCCTCCGCCGCAACGTCGGCAAGGGCAAGACCGTCATCCTCTTCGTCCCCCTCGCCTTCACGGGCGTCTGCACCGACGAACTTTGCAAGGTGACCGGCCTCCTCGACGAGTACAAGAAGCTCGGCGCGGACGT
>RGES01000057.1 GCA_009917805.1 Verrucomicrobiota bacterium | reverse complement strand
GCGTGTCTGCCATTCCACCACCTGAGCATTAAAGCGGATAGGTGAGCAAAGGGTTAGCCCTCGCTCTGTCAAGGTCAGGGCTGGCGCAAGGCCTTCAGCATGTAGACACAATCGAGTTTCTGGCCGAATTTGTGTCCGACGCCGCGTAACAGCCCTGCTTGTTCGAAGCCGAGCGAAGCGTGGAGGCGCAGGCTGGGGGTCTGTTCGCCCGAGATGCGGGCGATCACCGAGGTGTGGCCGATGGCTTCCGCCCGGCGCAGGAGCTCCTGCAGCATCTGCTTGCCGAGGCCTTTGCCATGCTGGGTATGGTCGATGAAGATCGAGTCCTCGACCGTGGCGGACCACCCTTGGCGGGTGTTATAGGTCGAAATCGAGCCCCAACCGACCACTTTGCCGTCGGCTTCGATGACCAAGGCCGGGTGGGCGGGGCCGCGGTGGCGGAGCCAGGCCGCCCGGCCTTCGTCGGTCTCCTCGGTCAGGTGCCAGGTGCAGGTGCTGGTCCGGACATAGTGGTTATAGATGGCGTTGATCGCTTGGATATCGGCCGGCAGGGCGGGTCGGACGCGTGTTTCCATGGGTCGGAGTGTTAGCCCGAACGAAAGCTTAAACAAGCATAGGAAATCCCGTTGACAGTCGGTCGCCGGACACCTTTGTTGGCCGACCTGCCGTTACTAAAACGGCTCTCCCGACCATGAAAGTCTCCTCCTCCCTCAAGTCGCTGAAGAAGCGTCACCCGAATTGCCAGGTAGTTCGCCGCAAGGGCCGTATCTACGTGATCAACAAGACGCACCCTCGCTACAAGGCGCGTCAGGGCTAACCCCGAGCAAACCCCTTATTTTATGAAGAAGGAAGGCCATCCTGAATATAACAACGTCGTCTTCGTGGATGTCTCCACGAACCGCGAGTTCCCGGCTCGTTCGACCATGAAGTCGAAGGAGACCAAGGTGATCGACGGCGTCGAACATTTCGTCATCCGCCGTGAAGTCACCATGGATTCGCACCCCGCCTACACCGGCGAGAAGCGCTTCGTGGACTCCGCCGGCCGCGTCGAGAAGTTCAACTCGAAGTTCCGCCGCAAGTAAGCCTCCCCCGAGGATTGCCCAAAACCCGCCTGGTTCGCCTGGCGGGTTTTTTGTTGCCCAAGCCCTTAGGCCCCCCCCCCAGAGGGGCGGGGAGGGGCTTCCCCAATGGGAGGGGGACTATCGGAAAAGACCGGGTAGGGGTGGGGCCTTGAAGCTTTGCCCAGATACGGGGCAGGGCATATAAGGTAGAGGGGGCGTCCCCCTCCATTTAATGCATTTTATGGGCACTTTCTGGACTGTGCGCAAAAAGGCCAAGTTTTTGAGGTTTTGTAGTAGGTGGCACCCTGGGGGCAGATCCGGGCATCATTGCGAATAACTCCCCCTAACCCTATCCCTACCCCTATCCCTTCTCTCACCCCTAACCCTTGATTATCAATAGCCCCCAGCTTTATTCACAGGGGGTTGTGAATGGAAGTGGGTAAAAGAGACGTAAAAAGCGGGCAGGGGATTTTTGAGCAAAAGGTGCTTGATTTTATCCCGGTCTCTCCTACAACCGCGTTGGCCTCGGCTACAACACGGACAGCAAGGGCTACTCCCTCTCGGCTTCGGCCCTGATCGGCAGCTCGAACTTCCTCGTTGAAGCTGAAACCACCATCGGTGGCTCCGGCACCGGCAACGGTACCGACTCCGTGTCCCTCGGTTACGTTTTCAAGAACGTCGCCTTCGGCGCTGACGCCACCGTCTCCGTCGGCTCCAACGAGTCCTACGGCCTCAACGTCCGTAAGGACCTCGGTAACAACATCGAAGGCGCCGTCTCCTACGGTCGCGAGTCCGGTGTGAACACCTGGGGTGTTGAGCTGGCCTACAACGTGAGCAAGCAGATCCAGGTCGCCGTCGGTTACTCCGACGCCACCGGTGCTGCCTCCACGACCGACATCGCCGTTCGCTACAACTTCTAATCTTAGGATTAGAGGCTGATCACAAGGGCCCCGGCAACGGGGCCCTTTTTGTTTGTTTTTATAATCCGGTCGGGAGCGTTTGTGTCAGCCTGATGACAAAAACGCACTTTTTTGTTGTTTTACGCTCAATCCTGCCTACAACCGACCATGCATATGAAGCACATCCTCCCGATCCTCACCCTCACGACCCTCGCTGCTGCCGCCTCTGCCCAGGCTGCTGCTCCGGCCGGTCTCAACTACAACCGCGTCGGTCTCGGCTACAACACCGACACCAAGGGCTACAGCCTCTCGGCCACCGCCGTCCTCGGCTCGTCCAACTTCTGGGTTGGCGCCTCCACCACCATCGGTGGTTCCGGTACCTCCAACGGTGCTGACTCGGTCGCCATCGGCTACCTCTTCGCCAACGCCATCGCCGGCGCTGACGCCACCGTCTCCATCGCTTCCAACGAAGCCTACACGATCGGTCTCCGCAAGGCCCTCGGCAACAACCTCGAAGCCGCTGCCTCTGTCGGCCGCAACTCCGCTGACAACACCGTCTGGACCGCTGAGCTCGGTTACAACGTGAGCAAGCAGATCCAGCTGGCCGTCGGCTACACCGACACCCAGGGTTCCGCTGGCACCACGGACATCACCGTTCGCTACAACTTCTAATCTTCGGATCAGAAGCTGAACGAAGGGCCCCGGCAACGGGGCCCTTTTTGTTTTCCGGGGTCAGCGGCTTCCGAGGCCCTTCGCCACCGCTTCCTGGAGCTGGTCGAAGAGCGCGTAGCGACGCGCGTAAAGCGGCCGTTTGTTCGCCTTGATCTCTTCGCGGGTGCGGCGCACCTCGCGCAGCGGCAGTTCGAACCAGCCCTCCGCCGCGGGCTGACCGTCGGCTTCGGCCCACATTCCGTCGTAGTTGAAGGAAATCTTGTTCCAAGGCACGCGGATCATGTGCTTGGCGTTGCTCATCTGGATCGAGTTGCCGGCGCCGAGCAGACGGGCGAAGCCCAGGGTGCTGACGACTTCCTGCACTGGCCGTCGACCTCTTCCACCGCGAAGGCGATGGAGCAGAGTTCGCCGCCGATCTGGTCGCAGAAGACCCGCAGGGTCCACTCGCCCTCGCGCCGGAAGCGGTCATCCGAGGCCAGGGCGAAGCGGATCGTGCCGGCTTCCTCGCCCAAGGGGACTTCGGCGAAGGTGTAGCCGATGTTCTTCTGCCCCAGGAGGCTGTCCAGCAGGGGACCGGGGTGGGCTTCGGCGAATCGATAGGAATCACGGAGTACCTTGAGCTTCTTCTGTCCGTCCCAGCGCGTGGACATGTAGCCCAGGAGCGTCCGGTGCCACAGCATCGGGTTGGCGTCGGTGAACCGACGATTCTCCGGCCGGAGGAGGAAATCGACCCAGGCGGAGAAAGTCCCATGATTGGCCAAGGCCGTGAAGGCCCGGCCGACGCACTTGGTCAGCGAGGAGTTCCAAGCCCGATGGGCATGGATCTGCTGGGTGAGCTTCCAGGCGCAGGCGAACGAGCCGAACGGGGATGTGGGGGCCTTGGAAGGGACACGTAAAGACATGAGGACGACCGCGATGGAGCGAGCGTGCATGGCCGGCCCGGCCTGGGCGATACTAGAACGCCGCCGGGCTTACTTTGCCTCGACGTGCACGGTGACGCGCATCTCGCGGTCGCCTCCGCCCCAGTAGCTGCCGCTGACCGGCGTGGCGTCACGGTAATCCCGTCCGACGGCCGAGGCCACGTAGGCCTCATGGATCACCTTCTTGTTCGTAGGGTCCACGCCGAGCCAGCCGTAGCCAGGAATCCAGATCTCGGCCCAGGCGTGCGAGGCATGGCTGCCGATCACGTCGCCGCGCTTGGCGTCGTAGACATAGCCGCACACGTAGCGCGCCGGAATGCCGATCGAACGGCAGAGCGCCAGCAGCAGGTGGGCGTAGTCCTGGCAGACCCCCTGAGGCTTGGCGAAGAACTCCTCGGTATGGGTGCCGATGTGCGTCGCGCCCGGCACGTACTTGCACGTGCCGTGGATGAAATCCATCAGCCCGATGATGACCGAGAACAGGTCGCCCCGGTCCTTCTCCACGTCCACCGCCGCGCGCCAGATCTCCGGCGTGATGCGGATGGGGCCGTCCGAGAGCAGGTAGGGCTGGAAGCTTTCGATGACTTCTTCCGAACGGACGGCCGCCAGAGGGACGTCGGTCGGGATGGCCGAAACCGGGGTCGCGAGGGTCTCGACGATGCTGGAGACATCGATCACGAGCTCCTTGTGGGCTTCCTCGATCTCGAACAGATGGACCGAATTGCGGTAAAGGTCCGGGTAGCGACGCATGCGCACCGCCGGCAGGACGCGGACGAGGTGCAGGCCGAGTTTCTGGCGCAGGTTGGTGAGGGGGGTGACGCGAAGCTCGTTGGTGTTGTTGCGGACGGGAAGGGCGTAGCGGTACTCGGTGCGGTGGAGGATGCGGAGCTTCATGGGCGCGGGGCGTCCTTATTGCTGCTGCTGTTGCTGCTGTTCGCGCTGCCAGTCGGAGAGGGATTCCGGGCGGGTGCCGCGCGGGAAGTGGCGGTCGACTTCGCCGGGCAGCAGCACGTAGTTCTCGAAGACCGCCTGGCCGGCGGCGTTGAGCTGCACCTGGAGCTCGTCGATATAGGCGTGGAGGCCGCGGGCCATCACCTCCGGCGGACCGGCGAAGCTGAGCTTCGCCAGGAGGGCGCCGGTGATCTTCTCGCAGCTGTTGGAATAGCGGCCGGTGGGCGTGCCGGAGATGTCGTGCAGGACCTCGTCGGCGCGGCGGATGCAGTGGCGGACCGAGCGCGGGAACTCGTTGGAGAAGAGGAGCAGGTCGACCACGCCCTCGACGCCGATCTCGCCGCCGTGGACGCGACGGTAGCCGTCACGAAGAGGTTGAGCGCGTTGATTTCCGACCACATCTCGTCGGAGATCTTGTCGCGCACCGACCGCGCGTTCTCGCGGGCGAGGCGGATGCAGGAGAGGATCGAATCCGGGTTACGGAGGTCGAGCGTGAGGAAGCGGGCGACGTCGCCCTGCATCGGCTGCGGATAGAGCGTGCGGAAGGATCCTTCCATCGCCGTCGCGGCCAGCACGGGCGTCCAGTATTCCTGGGCGGAGCCGCGACCCAAGGACTCGTCATCGAGCAGCATCTCCTCGGAGACGCGCACGAGGCGGGCGAGGTTCTCGGCCCGCTCCATCTGGCGGGCCATCCAATACTGGTGGTCGGCGACTCGGGAAAGCATCATGGCCGTGAGGTCAGGCCGCGAGGACCCAGGTGTCTTTGCTGCCGCCGCCCTGCGAGGAGTTCACGACGAGGGAGCCGCGGGTGAGGGCGACGCGGGTGAGGCCGCCTGGGAGCACCTTGACGGTGTCGCCCCAGAGCACGAAGGGACGCAGGTCGACGTGACGTCCTTCGAGCCCGCCGTCGACGAGGGTGGGGTGCTGGGAGAAGTTGACGACCGGCTGGGCGATGTAGTTGCGCGGGTGGTTGGTCACCTTCTGGCGGAACTCCTCGAGCTGGGCGGCCGTGGCGGTCGGCCCGATGAGCATGCCGTACCCGCCGCTTTCGTTGGCCGCCTTGACGACGAGCTTCGGGAGATTCTCGAGGATGTATTTCTTGTCGCTGTCGCGCCAGGCGAGGTAGGTCGGCACCTGGTCGAGGATGGGCTCCTGGCAGAGGTAGTAGCGGATCATGTCCGGCACGTACGCGTAGGTGACCTTGTCGTCGGCCACGCCCGTGCCGATCGCGTTGGCGAGGGCCACGTTGCCGCGGCGGACGGCGTCGACGAGGCCCGGGACGCCGAGGCACGAGTCCTTGCGGAAGACCTGTGGATCGAGGAAATCGTCGTCGATGCGGCGGTAGATCACGTCGACCTGGCGCAGGCCGCGGGTGGTGCGCATGTAGACGAAGCCGTCGAGGGCGATGAGGTCGCGGCCTTCGACGATCTCGATGCTCATCTGGCGGGCGAGGAAGGAGTGCTCGAAGTAGGCGCTGTTATGCACGCCGGGCGTCAGCAGCACCACGTTCGGGTTCGGGTTCTCGCGCGGGGCCACGTGGCGGAGCGTCGCGAGCAGGTCGGCGGGATAGGTGTCGACCGGGCGGACGCCGCTCGCGCCGAAGAGCTGCGGGAAGACGCGCTTCATCGCGGCCCGGTTCTCGAGGACGTAGGAGACGCCGGAAGGGCAGCGGCCGTTGTCTTCCAGGACGAGGTAGCGGCCGTCACGGTCGCGGATCAGGTCGGTGCCGCAGACATGGATGTAGGCGTCCTTCGGGACGGAGACGCCGACGAATTCCGGCCGGTAATGCGAGGCGCCGAAGACGACCTCCGGCGGGATGATGCCGTCCTTGATGATGCGCTGCTCGTGGTAGACGTCGTAGAGGAAGAGATTCAGCGCCGTGATGCGCTGGACCAGGCCGGCCTCGATATGCTCCCATTCTCCGGCGGGGACGACGCGCGGGAAAGGGTCGAAGGGAAAGACGCGTTCGGTGCCTTTCTCGTCGCCGTAGACCGTGAAGGTGATGCCCTGTTTGAGGAAGAGCAGTTCGAGGCTGCGGAGTTTCTGGCTGAGCTCCTCGTTGCCCAGGCTGGAGAGCTTGTCGGCGACGTTGCGGTAGTAGGGGCGGATCTTGCCCGAGGCGTCGACGAGTTCGTCGAAGAGGTTGGCCCCCTTGTAGTCGGTGAGGATCATGCTCATAAGTAAGCAAGACCCCTGCCAGCCGCCTGCCGGGGCGGAGATGGTCAAAAACCTCTGGGCCGAAGGCCTAACTTAGGCATCCGGGGCCAAAAATACGCACGCTCAGAGCCCTTCGCGGCCCGGGCGGCCCTTGGCCGGAACGGCGATGCCTTTGGAGCGGAAGAACTCGCTGAGGACCTCGGAGCGGGCTTCGGCGAGCTTGTTCTTCTTCACGTCTTCCGGCGTCAGGAGCTTCTGGCGCTCCGTCATGATGCGGCGGAGCTGCATGAGGGCGGACTGCTGGAGCTGGCGCACGCGTTCGCGGGTGAGCTTGAAGCGTTCGCCGACCTCCTCGAGCGTGAGCGGGCTTTCGCCGTTCAGGCCGAAGCGATGCGTCAGGATCTCGGCTTCGCGCGGCTCCAGGGCGCCGAGCATCTCCGTGATCTCCGCGTTGTCGGATTTTCCGCGCAGGGTCTCGAAGGGCGTCCGCTCGGATTCATCCTTCACCAGGTCGCCGAGCGTCGCGTCGCCTTCTTCGCCCACCGGTTGGTCGAGCGAGGCCGCGCGGTTGGCGATGGACTTCATGTGGACCACCTTCGCCAGCGGGATCTCCATCGCCAAGGCGATCTCGTCGTTATGCGGCTCGCGGCCGATCTCGGCGGTGAGGCGGGCGGTCACGCGGCGCATCTGCGCGATGCGGTCGACCATATGTACCGGGAGGCGGATCGTCTTCCCGTTCGAGGCGAGGGCGCGCTTGATGGCCTGCTTGATCCACCAGGAGGCATAGGTGCTGAGCTTGCCGCCCTTGTCGGGATCGAAGCGCTCGACGGCCTTGATCAGGCCGAAGTTGCCTTCGCTGATCAGGTCCATCAGCGACAGCCCGAAGTTATCGTAGTCCTTGGCGATGCGGACGACCAGACGGAGGTTCGACTGGATCATCTTCTGGCGGGCCGCCTCGTCGCCCTTCAGGACGCGACGCGCCAGCGCGGTCTCTTCTTCCAGCGTCAGCAGCGGCGTCTTGCCGATCTGATCGAGGTAATACCGGATCGGCGAACGCTCTTCGGTGGACAGTTCCTCCCACGGCAGGCCTGGT
>RGES01000056.1 GCA_009917805.1 Verrucomicrobiota bacterium | reverse complement strand
CATCGCTTCTTCGAGGACCTCGCCGTTGCATTCGGCGCGGGCGACGCCGCCTTTCACCGTGACGACGAGTTCGTTCCAGTCCTGGGCCTTGTATTTCTTGAGGTCCTTGTAGGGACCGGCGACGAGGAAGTCGCGGCATTGCAGCTGCGGCTTGCGCAGGTAGACGCCGCTGTCGGCGTTGGGCGTGGCGCGGAACTCCAGCTTGAGCACGAAGTCCTGCGGGAACTCCTGCTGCGTCGAGAGGGCCTGGATGCGACGGCCTTCGGCGGGGGTCGTGATCACGAGCCGGCCGTTGATGGCGCGGTAGCGTCCGTCGGAACTGGCGGCCTGCCCGTCGAACTTTTCCTCGGCCTTGATCTCGACGACCAGAGGCGCGTCGGGTTTGGGGGCCTTAGGAGCCTTGCGGGGCGGCGTGACGCGGTAGCCCCAGCCGGTGAGGTCCTTGCCGTTGAAGAGGCTCACGAAGCCGGGGTCGGGTTTGAACTCCTCGGCCTGTGTGTCGAGGTACCCGAGCGTCGCGAAGATCGGACGCAAGGCGGACGCCCATTTGGCGTAACCGGCGGCGTTGAGGTGGAGCAGGTCGGGGAAGAGCGCGGGCAGGGCGTCGCCTTCCGCGTTCGCGAAGAGCGCGTACGTGTCGAGGACCGTGAACTGCGGGTCGCCTTTCACCGCCGCGGCGATCTTTTCGTTCACCGCGAGGATGGTCTCCTTCGGGCGTTTCTTCGTGGCCGAGCTCGGGAAGACGCGGCAGACGACCACCGGCATCTTCGGGTCATGCGCCTTGAGGGCGGCCACGATCTTCTGGAAGTTGCGGCCGATGGCGTCGACGGGCACTTCGACTTCGATGTCATTCGTGCCCATCAGCAGGACGACGGCCTTGGGATGGAGGGCGAGCACGTCTTCCTGGAGGCGGAGCAGCATGCCGCGGGTGGTGTCGCCGCCGATGCCGCGGTTGGCGAGCTTCAGGCCGTCGAAGGACTTCTTGAAGTCGACGCCCCAGCCTTGGGTGATGGAGTCTCCGAGGAAGACGATCGCGCCTTGGTCCTTGGCCACGTCATCCGCCCATTGCGGGCGGATGGTGTTCCAGCGTTTCACGTAGCCTTCGTAGCGGCGGAGCGCGCCTTCGCCGGGGAAGGAGGCTTCGGCTTCGGGGGCCGGGAGGGCATAGCGTGCGGGGTCGGCGGCGAAAGCCATCAACGCGAGGAAGAGGAGTGAGAGATGGCGCATGGGCAAGGTGAAGGGTTACTTGGCTTTCTTGGCGGCCTTCGCTTTCGGTGCGCCGGCCTTGGGGAAGCGGACGACTTCGACGTCGTTCTTCTGGGGTTCGCCGGGAGTGGAACGTCCGTCGGCGATGAGTTTTTCCAGCAGGGCTTTCATTTCGGTCACGCGTTCGGGTTGCTCCGTCGCCAGGTTCTTCGTCTCGCCGAGGTCGGCGGCGAGGTCGAAAAGCTGCGCCGGCTGGGTTGCGACGTATTTCCATTGGCCGACGCGTAGTCCGGGGGTGCCCGCCGAGGCGCAGCTGATGGCGTGCGGCCGAGTCGGCGCGGACGAGCCACGAAGCAACGGGAGGAAGCTATAGCTGTCTTCGGCGGCGTTCGCCGGCAGCTTCGTCCGGAGGATGTCCGCGAGCGTGGCGATGATATCGGCCTGATGGACCAGCTGATCGCAGGTGGAGCCGGCCGCCACCTGGCCGGGCCAGCGAGTTACGAAGGCCACGCGATGGCCGCCCTCGTAGACGGAGGTCTTGTAGTCGCGCAAGGGGCCGCTGGGGAAGTGACCTTGCTTCTCGAGGTCCTTGACGCCGACGTAAGGGGCGAAGCCGTTGTCGCTCGTGAAGAGCACCAGCGTGTCCTTGGCGGCGCCGCTGGCTTCGAGGGCCGCGAGCACCTTGCCGACGGCGGCATCGGTCTCCATGATCAGGTCGGCGGCGGCGTTGTTGAGGCCGCTCTTGCCTTTCCATGCTTCATTGACGGCCAAAGGCGTATGCGGGGTCGTCAGCGGAAGGTACAGGAGGAAGGGGTCGGGCTGGCGGGCGGAGTCGCCGATGAAGGCGCAGGCGCGTTCGACGAGCGTCGGGAGGATCTGCTCCAGTTTCCATCCCGGCAACGCCGGTCCGGGGAGGCTCGCGAGATGGTTGCGGAAAAGCTCGGGCGGCAACGGCTCGCTCGGGGTGCCGACCGTGCGGTCATTGTCGATGAAGCAGTAGGGCGGCCAGTTCGGCACGTCGGTCCCGAAATAGGTGTCGAAACCGCGGGTCGTCGGTCCGCCGGGAATCTTCTGCGCGAAGACCTTGGCCCATGTCGCGCGGTTGGCGTCGGGGTCGGCCTTGTCGGCTTCCTTGAAATTGCGGAACAGGGAGCGATCGGCTTCGGGGATCGGCCAATCCCAGCCGAGATGCCATTTGCCGATCGCGGCGGTACGATAGCCGTGCTGCTTGGCCAGGCCGGCGATGGTCAGCCGTCCGGGAGCGATCAGCGGCTCGCCGAAGACGCCGACGATGCCCGTCTGCAGGCGGGTGCGCCAATGGTACCGGCCGGTGAGCAAGGCGTAACGTGAGGGTGAGCAGACGCCGGACGAGGAATGTCCGTCGGTGAAGCGCATGCCTTCGGCGATGAGCTTGTCGATGTGCGGCGTGGGGATCTTGCCGCGCGTCGGGTTGTAGGCATGGACGTCGCCATAGCCGAGGTCGTCGGCGAGGATGATGAGGATGTTGGGCTTGCGCGCGTCGGCCGCGAAGACGGCGAGCGGCAGCAGCAGGGCAAGCAGCAGGCGCATGGGGGTCAGCCCACCGTACCCTGTCGCTTGCACCATTCAACCCACATGTCGCGGAAGCCGGCTTCGAGTTTCCGGGTGAAGCCGGCCGCGTCCAGCAACGGCGAAGCCTGCATCCGACCCCGGAGCTCGGCCCGGAGCTTGGCCAGCGCAGGTTTTTCCTGGGAGAAGCTCACGGCGGCCTCGACGTACGCATCGACGGACGGGACGGCGAACTGCGGCAGGCCGACGTTGCTGAGCAGGCTCAGTGTAGGGGAAGGTGTCCAGCGCGAGGTCGATGTCATGGTAACGTCCGAGCAGCTTGCCTTGCGAGAGTTCGGCCGTGTGCGGGGCGTAGTCCTGGAAGACGATGCGTTCGGCGCCGATGCCTTGGTTCGCCATGAACTCGAGGGTGCGGCGGCGATGCGTGCCGGGTTTCGTGAGCAGCCGCAGCCGGGAGTCGGGGACGGCGTTCAGGATGCGGCTCCAAGCGTGAAGGACCGCGTCGTTGATCTTACAGTAGTTGTTGAAGCAGCCGAAGGTGAACGGACGGCCCTCCGCCGACGGCAGCGGATTGACCTCGGGGTAGCCCTCCGCCGGTTCGAAGCAGGTCCAGCAATCCGGATGGAGCCACGCCTTTTCTTCGCCGACGGCCACGCGATTTCCGCCGGGCGGTTCGAGGAAGCGGTCCGAGATGCGCCAATCCATCGTGAATAAGCCCGAGGTCTCGGGGTAGCCCAGCCACGAGACCTGCACGGGCGCGGGCTTGGCCGCGAAGACGCCGAGGCGGTTGTCGGAGGTGTGGAGGCTGAGGTCGAGGAGGATGTCGATGCGGTCTTCGCGGACCTGCCGGAGGAAGTCCTGGTCGGAGGCTCCGGCCATCGCGCGCCAATGGTCGGCACGCTTCTGGAACTCCTTCGTCAACGCCTGCTCGGGGCAGGTGGAGTAGCAGAAGATCTCGAAAGCGGCGTGGTCGTGCTGACGGAAGGCGGGGAGCAGGGCGCGGCCGACGACGTGGTCCCGCAGGTCGGCCGAGACGTAACCGATGCGGAGACGGCGCGTGGGCGAGGGATCGTTGAGATGGCCCGCGCCAGATGAGGTCGGCACGAAGCGGCGATTCCACTCCCGATGCTGCTCGGCGATGGCCTCGTCCGGCTGCAGCGGGTCGTAGTGCATCGTCAGGATGACGTTGCTGCGGATTTCCGGGGAGGTCGGGCTGAGTTCCGCGCAGCGCAACAGGAGCTTCACGGATTCGGAGATCTCGCCGCGCTCCTTGAGCATGATCGCGATGTTGTTCATCGCGAAGAAGTTCTTGGGTTCGTGGACCAAGGCCTGACGGAAGACCTCGATCGCGCCGTCGATGTCGCAGGCGTCCTGCAGGAGGGCGCCGAGGTTGGTCGCCAAGGCGAAGTCGGTCGGTCGCGCGGCGAGTTCGCGGCGGTAATGGGCGATGCCCTCGTCGCGCTGGCCCGCGCCATGGAGCGCCATGCCGAGCTGCAGCGCCGCCAGGTGGTGAGCCGGGTTGAGCGCCAAGGCGCGCCGGTAGCAATCCACCGACGTCGCCGCGCGGTCCGACTGCAGGTAGGCGTTGCCGAGGTTATAGTGATGGCCGGGGTTGGCCGGTTCCATCTGGACGGCCCGGGTCAGCGCCGTGACCGCCTCGTCGAAGCGGCGCAGGTCGATGAGCTTCACGCCGTAGTTGGCGTGGTAGTGGGCCGTCTGCGGGCGATGACGCAGGGATTCCTCGATGAGCGGCAGGCCTTCCTGAGGGCGGCCTAGTTCGCACGTGGTCAACCCCGATGGAGTTCCATCGCATGGTTGAGCGCGGCCTGGGGGTCGGTGAACTGCACGTTCCGGTCAGCGAAGCACCCCGGCCAGCGGTTTGCCAGCCTCATCCAGCAGCTGGAACTCGTGGACGCCTTCCTTGGTGCCATCGACGTAGATCCAGACGACCTTCTTCTCGCGGGTGATCTCGACCAGCTTGGGCTGCGGGGCGCGGGCGGCGTAGTTGCTGAAGACGATGTTGCCGTTCGGAAGCCAGGAGAGGGCGGTGGTGCGATTCACCGGGACGCCGGGCAGATCGCCGTCGCGAAGTTCCCAGACGATCTTTCCTTCGGCGTCCACCTCGATGATGTGGTTGCCGACGGTGAGGCTGATGAGCGTGTGTCCTGCGGCGTTGCGCAGGCAGCAGAAGGAGCGGTTGTCCAAGGCGGACTCCGGGTTCTTGCGTTCCCAGACGAGCTTGCCCGCGGCGTCATATTCGCGGACGGTCTTGTCCTGCGGCACGAGATAATGGCCGTTCGGCAGCGGGCGGGCCATGCGGCTCTGCAGGTGGTGGTTGGTCACCTGGCAGCCCAGCGGGATCTCCACCTTGATCGAGCCGTCGCGGGCGACCTCAAGGAGGCGCGGCTTGTCGCCGGCTTCCGTGAGCATGATATTGCCGTTGGCGAGCAGGACACCCGTGTTCACTTCGGACTGCGTGCCCTTGTATTCCCAGACGATCTTCTGGTCGCGGGTCACCTCGACGACGGCGCCGCCAGGGTAGGCCTTGTTCTTGGAAAGCGTGAGCAGCAGGTTGCCGTTCGGCAGGACATAGCCGTCACGGGTGGCGGCCGGGTATTTCCAGATGGCCTGGCCGGAGCCGTCGACGATCTGCGTGAGGCCGCCGAGCATGAGGAACGAGCGACCGGCCGGCTGGTCGGCGGCGACGAGGGGGAGGCTCAGGAGGAGCAGGAGGAAGGTGCGGATCATTTGATTTCTTGGTAGTCGGAGGTGAGGGTGAGGTTCCCGGCGTAGGCGTTGATATACCAGGCCGTCGTGCCGGTGGGCAGGGGTGCGGAGGCTGTCGTGCCGCCTCCGCCGCTGGCGGCCGCGGCCGGGGTCTCGACCCACTTGCGGGTCCCGGTGAAGCCTTTGTCCGTGGTCGAGACGAGCACGGCCTTGGTGAGCGGCTTGGCGGAATGAAAGACCGCGATCGCATGTCCATCCTTGGTCGTGGCCGACGGTGAACTGCCCCACGGCTTGCCGGTCTCGACGATGCTCTTCGCGAAGGCGTAGCTGTCAGGCGGATTCCAGCCGGCGGGATGGCTGTGCCCCATCTTCGTCACGAGCGAGATCATGCGCGGGCCCGGTGTCTGGCGGTAGTGTTCGGCCTGGCAGCCGAGCGGGAAGTGGGCGTCCTGCGGCCAGGAGAGCCAGAGGACGGGCATCTTCACGCGTTCGGCGTAGTTCATGCCGTCCCAGACCTGTTTATAGCCTTCGTTGTCATGGAGCGCCTTGCCCCAGTGGTTCTCGGCGTCGAAAAGATGACCGCATCCGTAGGTCGGGATGCCGAAGGCGAAGCGTTCGTCGAGGCCGATGATCGTGCTCGTGATCACGCCGCCCCACGAGATGCCCATCACGCCGATCTTCGTCGCATCGACTTCCGGCAGGGAGCGCAGGAGGGAGTTCGCCAACATCGTGTCGGCGAGCGCGTGATACATCCACTGTTCCTTGAGCGGCAGCTTCGTGTCGGCGAACGTGCCGTCGCGGGCGGGGCCCGAGAAGGCGTGCCGGGCCCAGACGGGCCGGCCTTTGGCCTCCTTCTTCTCGTCGACGTCCGTCTGGCCTTCGACGGCGATGCTGATGGCCGCGAAGCCTTGGGCGTTCCATTTCTGCACCCATTCCTTGTAGGCCGTGCCGCCGCCGCCATGGACGACCACGATGCCGGGAACCTTGCCGGTGCGTTGGGCGGGCAGGCCGATCCAGGCGAAGACGCGCGTCGGCTTTCCCTTCCACGGCAAGGCGTCGTAGAAGATCGCATGCACCGTGCCGTCCGGCTTGAAGCCGTCGGCATCGTAGGTCTTCGGAGCCTGGGCGCAGGTGTCGACGAGCCCCAGCACGACCTTGCGGTCGGCGGCGGGTTCGGCGCCGAGGGTGACGCCGAGCAGCAGAAGGAGCAGGGGGCGCATGGGCTTATTTCGAGAGGCGGACGTTGCGGAAGCCGGCGCCGTTGCCAAAGACGAGGAAATCGACGGAGGTCTTGTCCTTGCCGAGGCTCGGGTGCTTGCCCTTGAAGGTCTGGTCGTTGACCTGGACCGTGACCTCGTCGCCCTTGAAGGAAAGCCGGACCGGATACCATTCGCCGGCGGCGAGCTTCAGGTTCTTCTTCGCGAGGTCTTCCGTGGCGGTGGGCGCTTCGCCTTTCGAGGGGTTCTTCGTCAGGATCGAAGTGGTGCGGGAGACCACCAGGCGGAAACCGGCGTCCCCGGCGCCGAAGCGCAGCGAGATCCGGTTGGCACCTTGCAGGTTCAGTTCGCAATCGAAGACGCCGTCGCCGAAGGCCAGCGGCGTCCGGAGCGAAGCGGGTTTTTCCGAGCCGCCTTTGGGCTGGGCGAAGACGCCGCCATCCCGGGCCGCCCATTCGCCGGCGGAGACGACCCAAGGTTTGCCAGGAATCTGCGTCAGCGTTTCGGAGAGAGCGTTGGCGCCGGCCGGAGCGGCGAGCGTGGCGACGCGCAGGCGCGTCGGTTTGACGTCGGCGGCGGGGAGTGCGCGGCTGAAGCCGCCGTCCCGGTAGCGTCGGAGGAGGTCCTTGAGCTCGGCGACGACTTCGGGGTGGTCCGCGGAGACGTCCTTTGACTCGGCCGGGTCGGCGACGGTATCATAGAGCTGCGAGCGGAACTGGTCCTTGTGGGCCTTGCGGGCGCCGTCCTTGATCTCGTCGACGGGCACGCCTTCGATCCACTTCCAGCGGCCTTTGCGGAGGGCGAACACCCCGTCGGCGCTATGGACGATCAGGTCCTCGCGGCCCTTGGCTTCGGTCGTGCCGGTGAGCACCGGCAGGAAGCTCCGGCTATCCTCGGCGCCCACGGACTGGGCCGGGAGCGGCGTGCCGACGATCTCGGCGGTCGTCGCCAGGATATCGACGACGCTGACCATCTGCGATGCGGTGGAGCCGGCGGGAACCTTGCCCGGCCAGCGGGCGATGAAGGGGACCTTGAAGCCGCCTTCCCAGACGTCGTGTTTGCCGCCACGGATGGAGCCGTTGACCTTCAGGCCGGCCTTGAAGGCGGTCGTCTGCAGCAACCGCTCGTTCTCGGGCTTGAAGACGCCGCCGTTGTCGCTCGT
>RGES01000055.1 GCA_009917805.1 Verrucomicrobiota bacterium | reverse complement strand
CGGGCCTCGCGACGAAGCAAGGCGACGATGGCGTCATGACGGGCCGCGGGCTCCACGGAAGAACCGTTAAGCGGTCTTTTCCGCTCCGCCAGACGAATCGGGATTGAGCCGACCTCCGAATTGGCCTGACTGCAGGCAGATGATCCTCGCGATCGAAAGTTCCTGCGACGAATCGGCCCTGGCGCTCTTCGACCCGGCCCGTGGCCTCGTGCGCGAACTCATCAGTTCGCAGGCGGCGGAACACGAGAAATACGGCGGCGTGGTCCCCGAACTCGCCAGCCGCATGCATCTCTCCGCCCTGCCCCTCCTGCTGGCGGACTTCCGCAAGGAGCTGGCGCTAGCCCAGACCATCGCCGTCACGCGCGGCCCGGGTCTCCTGCCCTGTCTTTCGATGGGCGTGACCCTCGCCCGCTCCCTCGCCGTCGCCCGCCGCCTGCCGATCGTCGGCGTGAACCACCTGCGCGCCCACGTGCATTCGCCGTTCATCGCCGTGCACGCCCAGAATCCGGCCGGCTTCGCCGCGGCGCGCGCCGCCCTGCTCCCGCACCTCGCCATCGTGGTCTCGGGCGGCAACACGCTGCTGGTGAAACTCGACAAGCAGCTCCGTCTCACGGTCGTGGCGCGTACGGTCGACGACGCCGCGGGCGAAGCCTTCGACAAGGGCGCGAAGCTGCTCGGCTTGCCTTATCCGGGCGGCGCGCTCATCGAGAAGCAGGCGACGCAAGGCGACGTCGGCAAGTTCGTCTTCCCGCGCGGCATCCCGGAGAAGGCGGACCTACGCCTCAGTTTCTCCGGACTGAAGACGGCCCTCCGCTATCAGCTCGAGAAGATGTCCGACGATCAGGTCGCCGTCGCCCTGCCCGACCTATGCGCGGGCTATCAGCACGCGATCATCGAACAGCTCGTTGCCAAGACCGGCGCGGTCCTCGACCTCGGCGGCTATAAGTCGGTCGGACTTTCCGGCGGCGTGGCCAACAACCGGACGCTGCGCACCCGCCTCACGAACGCCGCGCTCCAGCGCGGCTTGCCGATGCTAGTGGCCGAACCGAAGCACTGCGGCGACAATGCCGGCATGATCGCCTTCGCGGCGTGGGCCGACGTCGGCCTGCCCGTCGGCGCCGCGGCGACCCCGGCGGCGAGCCTGACGGTCGATCAGGTCTAAGCAGCCTGCTTGACGAGTTCGGTGAACGCCCGGAACTGCGGGTGCGTCGCATCGCCGACCATGGCGTAGAAGACCGTCTCGGTCGGCAGGATGTGGGCGCCGGCCGCCCGGAGGGCTTCAAGACAGGTGCAGGCGTCTTCCGGCCGGCGAGCCTCCACGGCGTCGGACAGGATCGTGACCCCCATGCCCTCGCGGAGCGCGTCCATCGCGGTCTGGTAGACGCAGACGGGAATCTCCAGTCCGCAGATGAGCAACTGGCTGACCTGGAGCTTGCCGAAGGCCTCCACGAGCCCGGGGGCGCCGAAGGCGGAGAAAGCCGTCTTCCCGAAGACCGCCCGCCCCTCGCCGGCGGCGAGCAGGAGGTCCGGATGGGTCGGACCCAGCTTGGCGGGGACCTGTTCGGTGAAAAGCACGGGCACCCCGAGGAGCTTGGCGGCCGAGGCGGCCAGGAGGCAGCGGCGCAGGCAACCCTCGCCGTCCTGCATGGCCTTCAGGAAGGTCGGCTGGACGTCGATCACGAGCAAGGCGACGCCGGCGGCAGGGGTTTCGGACATGCCCGGAGGCTGGCCCAGGCAACCAATAAGTCAGCCGCAAACCATCTTGAATGGGGTTGCCCGCCCCGCCCCGCCCGACTTCTCTTAACGGTCATGGACTGGCAGGTTAAACCTATCGCGCGCGTCTGCGCCGCTTCCGGCAAGGAACTCCACGTCGGCGACCTCGTGACGTGCGTCGTCTACAAGCCCGTCGGCGGCAACATCGAGCGCTGCGACGTGCTCCGCGACCACGCGGCCTCGTTCAAGCCCGAAGGCATCCTCCTCGGCCGCTGGACCCGCGAGGTCAAGGAACGCGGCGAAGAAGAACAGGCCCACCGCGCCCAGCTCCTCGCCTCGCGCGAAGAGTTCTTCCTTTCGCTCTACGAAGACGAGTCCGACCCCTCCGGCGACAAGGGCGTGCTGAAGCACATCCTCGCCATGCTCCTGGAGCGCAAGCGCATCATCAAGCAGGTCGGCGTCGCCGACAAAGGCCAGATGACCTACGTCCACGCCGCCAGCAAGCAGACCTACCTCGTCCCGGTGCTGGACCTCCAGCCCGCCCACATCCTGCAGGTCGGCGCTTCGCTCGACCTGCTCGTCGGCTGACCTTCCCATGACCCTCTTCCGCCTTGCCGTCGCCCTCAGCGCCCTGCTTCTCGCCGGCTGCAAGAACACCGACATCCCTGACGAGATCGCCTCGATCTTCGTCGAAGCCTCGCCCACCTCGGGCGGCACGATGCGCCAGGAAGTCCGCCTGCCGGTGAGCGGACTCGCCATCACGGTGATGACCCGCCCGCTCGTGCCGGCCGAAGAGATCCTCGGCACCCACCCCATGACCAGCGGCGACCCCGACCTGCGCCAGGACTTCCTCCTCGTGCAGCTCGACCGCAAGGCCGCCGTCGACGTGATGAACTACAGCAAGGAAGGCATCGGTCGCCATTTCGTCCTGGTGATCAACGACACCGCCGTCGGCATCATGCCGATCGACCAGCAGATCGTGGACGGCAACCTGATGTTCCACGTCGAGAAGAAGGGCCTGTCGAACTCGGAAGCGGTGATGGACATCAGCAAGCGCCTGAACATCTCGGCGCTCAAGATCCGCAAGATCAAGGAAGCCGAACGCAAGTGAGCCTGCGGAGCAGCCTCGCCTTCCTCTCCCTCTGCCTCACGGCGCTCCCGCTGGGCGCGACCGACGTCGTCTGGCCGACCACGATGGACCGCGACTCCACCCGCCTCCCTCAGGACTACCTGCAGCCGACGGTCTCGGGCAAGACGGAGTCCGGCTCTTTCGGCATGGTCCGCGAAGACGGCAAGCGCTTCCACGAAGGCATCGACATCCGCCCCGCGAAGACCAACGCCGACGGCGAAGCCCTGGATCTCGTGCTCGCCGCGATGGACGGCCAGGTCGCCTACCTGAACCCGAACGTCAACGGACCCTACGGCCGCTACGTGGTGCTCCATCACGGCGGCGCCGAAATCCCCGTCTACACGCTCTACGCCCATCTGGCCAAGCTGGAGCCTTCCCTGCGCATCGCCCAGCCGGTGCGCCGCGGCACGGTCATCGGCCTGATGGGGCGCACGTCCGCCGGAGCGAGCCCGATCACGAAGGACCGCTCCCACCTGCACTTCGAGGTCGGGCTGATGCTCTCGACGGGTTTCAACCTCTGGTACGCCGCGCAGGCGGAGAACCGGCAGAGCGCCAATCACCACGGGCTTTACAACGGCCAGAACCTCATCGGGATGGACCCCTCGCCGATCCTCGCGCAGCCGAAGGTCGACCTGCTCGCCGCCGTCCGCAGCCAACCCACCGCCCTCACCGTCGGGCTGCGCACGAGCAAGACCCCCGACTTCGTCGCCCGCTATCCGGCGCTCGTCCGCGGCGACGCCGCCCGCGCGGCGGGCTGGTACGTGGAATTCTCCTGGCAAGGCATGCCGCTCCGCTGGACGGCCCTCGACGCCAAGAGCCCGCAGCTGCCGGCCGGACGCTGGCGCCTGCTCGAGGTCGACCAACGCCGCCGAACGCTCCTGATCCAACGCAAGATGCTCGGTGCCGACGGCCGCACGCCCGGCGAACTGCTCACGCAGAATCTCGAGATCCTGCTGTCGACGGCGCGCTAATTGAGCCCCGGATTTTCCGGCGAATCCGCCTCGAGCCGCAGGTCCGGCCGATGGCGTTCGAGCAGCTTCTTCCACAGCTCCACGCCCTCGAGTTCGGCGCAAAGTTCGTCGAACGGACAGACGACCCACGCGTTCATCTTGAGTTCGTTCTCCAGCTGGCCGGGCGACCAACCGGCGTAACCGATGTAAGCGGCCAGCCGGAAGCGTCCGTCCTGGGCCAGTTGGGCGGCTTCTTCCTGCCCGAGGCCGAAACGCACCTCGGGCTCGCCTTGGGCGGGGAAGAACCAGCCGCCGAACGCGAGGCGGTCGGTGGAGACGGGTCCGCCTTCGAACAACGGCACGTCGTCCAACGGTTTCAGTTCCGCCGTGGATTCGATCTGGCCGAGGACGCGGCCGAGCGGACGGTTCACGATGACGCCGAGGGCGCCTTCCGCCGCGGCGTGGGTGTGCAGCAGCACGACGGTCTCGCGGAAATGGTCGTCGCGCAGCTGCGGATGCGAGACCAGCAGACGCCCCGCCAAGGTCTGCGGAGCGCGGGCCATCAGCGTTCGAGGCGCGTGACCTTCACGCCGGCCTGCCCGAACATCTCGGCGACGAGCGGGTCGTTCTTATAGTCGTGGCGGTAACGCACCTCGGTGATGCCGGCGGCGGCGAGGATCTTCGCGCAGTTCACGCACGGGAAGTGGGTGACGTAACAGATGGTGCCCTGCAGCGAGACGCCGCGCTTGGCGGCGTCGGCCACGGCGTTCTGCTCGGCATGGACGGTCGCGAGCTCATGGCCGTCGCGGACGTGCGAATCATGCGGCGCGCCCGGCAGGAAGCCGTTGTAACCGGCGGCGACGAGGCGGTTCGGGTGCTTGCCGGTCGAGACGATGATGCAGCCGACATGCAGGCGCTCGCAGCTGGAACGCGAGCTGACGAGCACCGCGGTCGCCATGAAGTATTCGTCCCACGTCGGACGAGACCCCGCGCTGACGAGGGCCTCGAGCTGTTCGGCGAGTGACTTGGGTTGGCTCATCGCATCCACAGGGTGTCAGCCGGCACCCACCCGAGGCAAGTGGCAGTTACGCACAGGATCGTCGCCAGGAGCATCAGCACGGCGGCGCGGCCCAGAAACGGCAGGAAATCGGCGGGTTGGGTGGCCTTGCGGAAGGCGAGGTGCTGCCAGATCGCCAAGGGGAGCAGGACCATCGGCGCCCAGCCGAAGACATGCCCGAGGCAGGCCAGGCCGAAGATCGAATTGAAGCCGTGGAGGTTGCGCGCGAAACCGCGTCCGAAACGGACGACGGTGGTGCGCTTGCCGACGGCGAGGTCGGTCTCGTAATCGCGGGCGTTGTTCGCGACGAGGATGTTGTCCGCGAGCAGGCCGAGCCCGAGACCCGCGAGGAGCGCGGGCGCCCAAGGCATGACGGAAGCCTTCCATGCCATACTGACCGCCCAGACGGTCAGCGTGGCGGCTTGGACGCCGAAGCAGGTGACGACGAAGACGTCGCCGAGACCGCGATAAGCCAGCGGAAAAGGACCGAGCGTATAAGCGAGCGCGCACGTGATCGCCAGGAGTCCGGCCAGCAGCAGCCACGGATTGAGCAAGGCGACAGGCGCGCCTAGCACCAAGGCGAGCGCGCACGCGATCCAGATCCCGCGGCGCATGGCGTCGGGCGTGATATCGCCGGCCGAGACGGCGCGCCGCGGGCCGACGCGCGCGGCGGTATCCGCTCCGCGCAGCGAATCACCGAGGTCGTTGGCGAAGTTACAAGCGACCTGCACGCAGAGCGCGAAGCCGAGGCAGCTGGCCAGCAAGAGCCACGCGAAGCCATTCCCCGAAAGTCCTGCTTTACCATAGGCCGAGAACACCGCCCCGCCGAGGGCGACGGGCGCGACGGCCGCCACCAAGGTCTTGGGGCGAGTCGCGGCGAGCCAGGCGCGGAAGGTCATTTCAAAGCGAGTCGCCAGAGGGATTCTGACGCCCCCATACGATCACATAGTTGCGAAAAGGCGTGGAAGGAACCTCCTCGAAGACCTCAAATGGCGGCAAGAGTTCGCGCAATCTTTCCAGCGTGAGATGATCTCCCGCGAACGGATTGCCCGGGCGACCGGAATTCATCGTCAAATAGCCACGCTTGGATCGAGATAAGATTTTTCGGACATAAGCCAGTTGCAACTCGACGGGGAGTTCCGAGAAGGCGTAGTTGCTCATCACCAAGTCGTAATCCTTGTCTCCCGGATGCTGGTTCAAGGTCATCGTCTGGTAGGCTCCCCGCATAACGTGCGCCTCCAGGCAACGAGAGGTCAGTTCCAAGACGGGAGGGAGGTCGAACAGGTGGGCCTCCCCGTATCGGAAGACCTTGTCGTTCACCAAAAGCTGCCCGCCATAACCTATTCCGATTTCCGCGACCCTTGCGCCGAGGTCTTGCCCGAAAAGGCGCCTTAGCTCCGAAGCCACATACACGTATCTCAAGGTCGATGGGCTGATTTCACCGACTTCAGGATAGCGTGATAAGATTGGATCTCCCAGCTGGTCGTTTTCCTTGAATTCCTCCAGGCGGGCCAGCAAGGAAGGGTCATTCTTCCTGACCAGTTCCAGATACTGCCGGCCGTAGTCTTCGGTGACATGCTCGAGGATGGCGCGGTAGTCCGGATGCCGTTTGAACCGGGCAAAGACCTTCGGATCCCGCAGCGCCTCTCGCACCAAGCTCACATAGCGTCCGTCATCGCTGAGCGAACGCTTGCCTTTGAGGGCCACATACTCCGCCGCTCGGGAAAACTTCCGCAAAAATAGACCGATCATGTTTCCGCTGAAGGCCATATTGAGGGGACAAACTACCCCCATGCGGGTCTGGCTGGCAAGCCGCCCGAGATGCGGAAACAAAAAAGCCCCGCGGGGCGGGGCTTTTCGGAGAGGCGTCGAGGCTTACTTGGACTTCAGCTCGCGCACCGTGCCGGCGGTGACGGCGTCGGTCCAGTTGACGGTGTTCGTCCCCGGGGTCTTCTTGGAGGCGAACTGGTTTTCCGTGGCGCTGGTATCGGCGCGCCAATCGACGTGCGCGTCGCCGAAGGCGATGTGGCCGCCGGTCGAACCCCAGACGCCGAGGGTGGTATCCCACTTGCCGGTGGCGAGCAGGCCGCGCGTCCAGAGAAGCGGGGTCTGTTCGTTGAGGTTCTTGTTGGTCGGCGTGTAGGTCGTCCAGGACTGGTAACCGGAAGCGGCGCTGGGGGTCTTGAAGGCCGTGTCGATGGTCTCGGCACCGGCGGCGCCGACGAGGACCTGCTTCGGGAAGGAAGCGCTGTCGTTGGCCGGATCGGCGTCGACGTACCAGATCTCACCGCTGTTCAGGCCGGCGTTGAGGGCGAGCACGGCGGCGAACTCCTGCAGGGTCGCGGCGGAGGTCGGAGCGGTGGCGGTGTTAGCGGCGGACTGCTTGGCCTTCTTCATGACGCCCTGGACGCCGGGGAAGAGGACGGCGGCGAGGATGCCGATGATCGCGATGACCGTCAGGAGTTCGATCAGCGTGAAACCACGGCGGAAAGAGATAGGGGCTTTCATGGGGTTAAGTTAGGGTGAAACTATTTCCTAAGAACCTATTGGCAAGGCACATGTTCCCGCTAATCGTGACAAATTGAGGCACAAAAAAGCCCCGCGTCGCGGGGCTTTTCGAAGAGGCCGAGGTCGGCTTACTTGGACTTCAGTTCGCGGACCGTGGAAGCGGTGACGGCGTCCGTCCAGTTGACGGTGTTCGTACCCGGGGTCTTCTTGGAGGCGAACTGGTTTTCCGTGGTGCTGGTGTCGGCGCGCCAGTCGACGTGCGCGTCGCCGAAGGCGATGTGGCCGCCTTCCGCACCCCAGACGCCGAGAGTGGTGTCCCACTTGCCGGTGGCGAGCAGGCCGCGCGTCCAGAGGAGGGGCACCTGTTCGTTCAGGTTCTTGTTGGTCGGGGTGTAGGTCGTCCAGGACTGGTAGCCGGAAGCGGCGCTCGGGGTCTTGAAGGCCGTGTCGATGGTCTCGGCACCGGCGGCGCCGACGAGGACCTGCTTCGGGAAGGAAGCGCTGTCGTTGGCCGGATCGGC
>RGES01000054.1 GCA_009917805.1 Verrucomicrobiota bacterium | reverse complement strand
TCCCTCGGGTACTGCGTGATGCACACGCTTTGCTGGCTGATCCTGAAGTGCGCCTATCGTATCCGCATCCGCGGCCTGGAGAACATCCCGGAAGAAGGAGGCGTGCTCATCATCGCCAACCATGTCGCCTATGCCGACGTGCTCGTGATGGGCGTGATGTCCCGTCGCCCGGTCCGCTTCCTCTCCTGGGAAGGTTTCGAGCATCACAAGTTCCTCGGCTTCATGTGCCGGCTGATGGGGACCATCCCCGTTTCGGAGACGAAGGCCAAGGAGGCCATCGTCAAGTCGGGCGAGGCGCTGGCCCGCGGCGAGGTCGTGTGCATCTTTCCCGAGGGCAGCCTGACCCGCAACGGCGGGCTGATGCAGCTGCGCAAGGGCTTCGAGCTGATCGCCCGGCGCGGCGGCGCGCCGATCCTGCCGGTCGCCATCGACGGCATGTGGGGTTCGATCCTGAGCTTCAGCGGCGGCAAGTCTTTCTGGAAGATGCCGAAGCATTTTCCACGTCCGATCGGCGTCGTCATCGGCAAGCCGTTTCCCGCGACCGAACACGCCAAGACCCGCCTGCGTCTGTTGGAACTGGCGGCGGAGGCCTTCGCCATGCGCGCCTCCCTCGAAGGCCATCTCGGACGCGAGGTCGCGGAAGGGCTGGCGAAGAAGGGCGGGGCGGTCGCCTTGGTCGACCGCACTTCCGCCCGGCGCGAGTTCGGCGGCGCCACGCTGCTCGCCTTGGGCTGGGCCTTCGCCGGTGAATTGAAGCGTCGCACTTCGGCCCGCCGCGTCGCCATCGTGCTGCCTCCGGGCGTGGCCGCCGCCGTGGCCAACCTCGGCTGCGTGTTCGCCGACAAGGTGCCGGTGAACCTGAATTTCTCGCTCGGCCGTGAGCAGGCGCTGTCCTGCCTGCGGCGCGCGGAGGTCGACCTCGTCGTCACCGCCGGCGCTTTCCGCAGCAAGCTCTCGGAGAAGTCGCCCGACTTCCCTTGGGGCGATCATGTCCTCGATGTCGCGGATTTCCTGACGGCGCATTCGCGCGTCGACCTCGGTTTCCGTCTCGGCCTGATCCGTTGCCTGCCGACCTCCTTGGCCTTGGCCTGCATGGGTCTTCCGAAGCACGGCGGCGACGGCGAGGCGGCGCTCCTTTTCACCAGCGGCAGTTCCGGCCAGCCTAAGGGCGTCCGTCTCTCGCATCGCAACATCCTGGCCAACCTGCGGCAGATCGAGGACGCC
This sequence comes from Verrucomicrobiota bacterium, assembly GCA_009917805.1. Lineage (GTDB taxonomy): Bacteria > Verrucomicrobiota > Verrucomicrobiia > Opitutales > UBA953 > UBA953. The sequence goes on along the minus strand of RGES01000054.1, from coordinate 6,725 downwards.
GACATCCTGCCGGACGACGCCGTCCTGCTCAGCAGCCTGCCGGTCTTCCATAGCTTCGGTTTCACCATCGGGCTTTGGTATTCGCTTTCACGCTCCCCGCTGCTCGTGACCCTGCCGTCGCCGTTGGACTCCGCCGCCGCGGTCAAGGCGATCAAGGAAGAGAAGGTCACCGTCGTCGTCGGCACGCCCACGTTCCTGCGTCCTTACCTTCGCCGCGGCACCGCCGCCGATTTCGCGTCGCTCGAGTGGGCGGTCGTCGGCGCCGAGAAGTGCCCGGCCGATCTCGTCGACGCCTTCGCCACCCAGCTCGAGACCCCGATGCTTGAAGGCTATGGGATCACCGAGACCAGTCCCGTGCTTTCCGTCAACGTGCCCGACCGCGTGGACCCGGCAGGTCCGGACGGCGTCTGGTTGGGCAACGTGCGCGGCTCCGTGGGGCGTCCGGTCATCGGCATCGCGGTCCGCTTCCTCGACCCCGAGACCGGCGATGTCCTGCCGAGCGGCCAGGTGGGACTGCTCGAGATCAAGGGAGCCAACATCTTCATGGGCTACCTGGACGACGAGCAGACCGCCAAGGCGATGACGCCGGACGGCTGGTATCGTACCGGCGACCTCGCCCGCCTGGATGACGATGGCTTCCTGCATCTCGCCGGCCGGCTTTCCCGTTTCTCGAAGATCGGGGGCGAGATGGTGCCGCATGGCACCGTCGAGGACGCCTTGCGCAAGGTGATGGGCCTGACCGACTCGACCGAGGTCAAGGTAGCCGTCGCGAGCGCGGCCGATCCGGTCAAGGGCGAGCAGCTCGTCGTGTTGCATGTCGAGGACGTGGATGCCGAGGGTGTCCGTACCGCGCTGGCGGCGGAAGGGCTCGCTAACCTCTGGATTCCCAAGGTGTTCAAGAAAGTACCCGTCATCCCGATTTTAGGCACGGGTAAGCTGGATTTGAACAAGTTGCGGGAGCTGGCACAGGGTTGACGCGGTTTTGGCTCGCTTGTGGCTTAGGCTGGATTGTCCTAACCGACGATCATGCCTAAGAAGAAGAAGCTCGCGAAGAAGCCCGTCAAGGTGGTCAAGGCCCGCAAGCCTGTCGCCAAGCCGGTCCCGAAGAAGGCCAAGGCCAAGCTTCCGGCCAAGCCCGCCGCCGGTTCGCCGGTCGCCGAATTCCGGGATGCGATCCTGCGTCACCTGAAGAGCACTTTCGCCCGCGACCGCGTCACCGCCACCCGCAACGACTGGTGGATGGCGACGTGCATGGCCGCCCGCGACCAGATGCTCGAGCGCTACATCGACACGCAGGCCCAGCACGCCAGCAAGAACGTCCGCCGCGTCTACTATCTCTCCCTCGAGTACCTGATGGGCCGCGTGCTCACCAACAATCTCGTCAACCTGCAGCTCCGCGACGTCGCCACGGCCGCCTTGGCCGAGCTCGGGCAGGACCTCGAGAAGGTCGCCGACGAAGAGGCCGACATGGGCCTCGGCAACGGCGGCCTGGGCCGCCTCGCCGCCTGCTTCCTCGACTCCCTTGCCACGATGGACATCCCGGCCATCGGCTACGGCATCCATTATGAGTTCGGCCTGTTCCGCCAGACCTTCGCGCTCGGCCGTCAGGTCGAGGTCGCCGACAACTGGCTGGCGAACAACAACCCTTGGCTCATCCGCCGTCCGAACTTCCGCGTCAGCGTGCCGCTCTACGGTCGCGTGAAGCACAGCACCGACGATCGCGGCAACCATTGCGCCGAGCTCGTCGAGACCCGCAACCTCCTCGGCGTACCGTGGGATATCCCGATCGCCGGTTTCGCCGGCAGCAGCGTCAACTTCCTCCGCCTCTGGGAATCCAAGGCCGCTTCCGAGTTCGACTTCCGCGCCTTCGACCGCGGCGGTTACGTCGAGGCCGTGCATGAGCGCGATTCGAGCGAGATCGTCTCGAAGGTCCTTTATCCGAACGACAGCACCGAGAGCGGCAAGGAGCTCCGTCTCGTCCAGCAGATCTTCTTCGTGTCCTGCTCGCTGCAGGACATCCTGCGGCGTCACCGTCGCCTCAATCCCGACTTCAGCACGCTCCCGGCCAAGGCCGCGGTCCAGCTGAACGACACCCACCCGGCCATCGCGGTCGCCGAGCTCATGCGCCTGCTGGTCGACGTCGAGCGCCTGACCTGGGAGAAAGCCTGGGGGCTGTGCACGCAGGTCTTCAGCTACACCAACCACACCTTGCTGCCGGAAGCCCTCGAGACCTGGTCCGTGCCGCTCTTCGAGAAGGTCCTGCCGCGCCACCTCGAGATCATCTACGAGATCAATCGTCGCCACCTCGAGGAGGTCGACCAGCGCTGGCCGGGCGACGACGCCCGCAAGACCGAGCTCTCGATCATCCAGGAAGGTTTCCCCAAGCGCATCCGCATGGCGCACCTCGCCGTCGTCGGTTCGCACCACGTCAACGGCGTGGCCGAGCTCCATACCCGCCTGATCCGCTCCAACCTGTTCCCCGGCTTCAATGAGCTCTGGAAGGGCAAGTTCGTCAACGTCACCAACGGCGTCACGCCGCGCCGCTGGATGCGCGGTTGCAATCCCGAGCTCGGCGCCTTGTGCGACGAGGTCGCCGGCAAGGGCTGGGAGGCCGACCTCGGCCGCCTGCGCAAGCTCGACGCCTTGGCCGACCGTCCGGCCTTCCAGGATCGCTTCCTCGCGATCAAGCGCGCCAACAAGGTGCGCCTCGCCGCCCGCATCAAGGACCTCGTCGGCGTGGAGGTCTCGCCCGACGCGCTCTTCGACGTGCAGATCAAGCGCCTCCACGAGTACAAGCGCCAGCACCTCAACCTGCTGCACATCCTGCACCTGTATCGCCGCATCCTGAACGAGCCGAACGGTCACTTCACGCCGCGCGTCTGCATCTTCGGGGCCAAGGCCGCTCCGGGCTACGCGCTCGCGAAGCATATCATCCACGCGATCAACCGCGTCGCCGCCGTCATCAATTCCGACGAACGCGTCCGCGGCCTCCTGAAGGTGGTCTTCCTGCCGGACTACCGCGTCTCGCTCGCCGAACGCATCATCCCGGCCGCGGACCTTTCCGAGCAGATCTCCACCGCCGGCAAGGAAGCTTCGGGCACCGGCAACATGAAGCTCGCCCTCAACGGCGCGGTCACCATCGGCACGCTCGATGGCGCCAACGTCGAGATCGGCGAAGAAGTCGGAGACGAGAACATCTTCATCTTCGGCCTGCAGGTCGAAGAGGTCGAGAAGCTCTGGGCCGACGGCTACGACCCGCGCGCGGTGCTCGCCGCCGACCCGGAACTGTCCGCGCTCCTCGATTGGCTGCGTTCCGACACCTTCACGCCGGAGCAGGCCGGTGCGCTTTCGCCCGTGGTCGACTTCTGGCGCTGTCGGCTTTGACTTTGCCTGCCGCTGAGCGTCCGCCTGGCGGCATCAAGGCTGGCGTGATCATCACGGCCGAGGGCGGCATCGAGGGGAAGCAGGAGTATCGTTATGACGCCGAGGGCCGTCCGTTGGATGGCACTCCGGCCAAGTCGCGTACCATCACGGCGCCGCGCCCGACGGGTTCCTCGCCGACCGCCGCCAATGCCACCGTAGCGCCTAAGCCGTCGCCGGCCCCGCAGCAGTCCATCAAGACCGCCGACGGACGGAACGTGCCGTTTTCCATGGAAGGCAAGGGCATCGGCAAGAGCGTCGATGACGCCGTCGACTTCAACGCTGGCCTGAAGAAGGCTTCCAAGACCAGCGACCTCAAGGAGCAGCGCTTCGAGAAGAGCATGTCGAGCATCGGCAAGGAGCAGGTCTACTCGCGTAACAACCTGCTCACGCTCGAGACCTGGCATGGCCGTTATGACAACATCGGTCGCAAGAAGGCCGACGTCGACCTCAAGGACACCCTCGGCGCGCCGGTCCGCCCGAAGGACACCGTCGAGGTGAAGTCCATCGACCGCATCAAGGCTCCCGTCAGCGGCGCCAAGGCCGAGGTCAAGGACTGGGAGCAGCACATGGGCGTCGATACCAACGCGAAGTATGCCGGCGTGAAATCGAATTGGCAGGGTCGGCTCAGCCCCGACCCCAAGACCGTCGACCAGCTTTCGATGCAGGACATCAACCGCTATCAGTTCCGCCGGAATCGCTCGAGCGATCCGGGACTCCCGGTGGTCAAGCCGGGCTCGGATGACGTCCAGTCCAAGGGCGGAAAGAAGTAATTGCCCGAAAATGGAGCGGGATGGCCGCTTTTTTGCCTCGCAGGTTCGATGAGGCGATTTACTCCTAGACCCTTAACTTCATGAGCGACGCTCAGCCCAGACCTGCCGCCAGCGGCATCAGCGACCTCGAGGTCAAGGATGGCCAGATCATCTTCGACTCCGTCTGGTCCAGTCTGGAACGGGAACTCGGCCGCGAGAAGCTGGCCTTCCCGCGCGAGATCTTCTGGCTCAATGGCGCCCCGGGCGCCGGTAAGGGTACCAATACCGCGTTCATCCTCCAGTATCGCGACTATGCCGCCGACCCGATCGTGGTCAGCGACCTGCTTTCGAGTCCGGAGGCCAAGAAGCGCATCGACGCCGGCATGCTCGTCGGCGACCGCGAGGTGGTGGAGATCCTCTTCCGCAAGCTGCTGGAGCCGCAGTACGTCAGCGGCGCGATCGTCGACGGTTTCCCGCGCTCGATGGTGCAGGTGGAGTGCCTCAAGCACCTCTTCACCAAGCTCAACGACCTGCGCACGGAGTTCCGTGGCTCGAGCGGGGTCCACTTCCCTAAGCCGCATTTCCATATCCTCGTCCTGTTCGTCGACGAGAACGAGTCCGTCCGCCGTCAGCTCAAGCGCGGCCAGGAAGCCATCGCCCAGAACGAGAAGGCCGCCCGCGAAGGCGGTCCGCTCGCCGAGGTCCGCAAGACCGACCTGACGGCCGACGCCGCCCGCAACCGTTACCGTGTCTTCAAGGAGCGCACCTACGAGCCGCTGCAGTCGCTGCGTGACATCTTCCACTATCACTTCATCAACGCGCAGGGCTCCCTTCCTGAAGTCCAGGCCCGCATCATCAAGGAGCTCCAGTACCAGAGCTCCCTCGAACTGTCGGAAGAGACGTATGACCTCATCTCGCCGATCCCGCTGGCCTCGCAGATCGTCCAGCATGCGCGTCAGGACCTCGTCCGCCGCCTCGACGACTACGCCGAGCGCAACGCCGAAACCTTCCGCCAGGTCATCGAGCTGATCCAGGGCAAGTTCCTGCCGATCATCAAGGCCCACGCCATCTCCGGCCAGGCCCACGTCAACATCGAGACCCCGGTCTTCGACGACCCTCTGGCGATCTCGATGTTCATCGACATCTTCTCCGAGCGCGGTTTCCACGCCGTGGTCGACCAGCACCGCATCGAGATCCCCGAGACCATCGTCGCCGGTACCGGCAAGGTGATCACGCGCGTCAAGAAGGTCTGGCGCGTGTCGATCCGCTTCGAAGGCTCCGAGATCCGCCGCGGCGGCGCGTAAGTTCAGCGCGCCACGGAGGGTTCGCCGTCGATCCGGTTCTCCGCGCCCTCGCGGACCATGAGCAGCGGAGCGACGCTTTTGCGGTCAGCCGGGCGGTCGTCGCGCAGGAGGTTGCCGGTCACGAGGCTTTTCTTGAGGCGGGTCAGGCGGAGGGCGTGGCCGTCGCTGTCCAGGATGCTGTTATCGGTGATGCGCAGGCGCGAGGAGTCTTCGACGTCGACCGCGGCTTCCTTGCCGTGGACGCCGACGACGATGTTGCCGGTGAAAGCCGAATCCGCGAGCCGACGCAGCACGATGCCGTTGCGCTCGGCCAGGCCGTTGCCGTTGACGAGGTAGCGGGGGTTGCGGTCGAAGTTGTTGCCCGTGATCAGGATGTTCTGGCTGTCTTCGATCAGGAGGTCGTGCGCGAAGCCTTCCCAGAAGGTGTTGCCGGTGAGGGTGACCCCGCGGGACTCGCGCAGCTCGATGTTCACTTCCACGTCGCTGAAGACGTTGCCGGTGATGGTGACGTGGCCTTCGCGGGTGGTCGCGCGACCTTCGCGGCGGAGCAGGGAAGGGTCCGAGCCCGCGCCGAGGATGCGGATGTTGGCCGAGCCCGGCGCCTTGTGGTTATGCTGGAGCGTGCAGCCGGTGATCGCGACCTCGGCGATCGAGCCGCCGGTCGAATCCAGGAGGACGTTGGCCGACGGCGGTCCGTTCTCGTCGTGGTTGGCCTCGATGTCGGAGGTGCCGATGTGCAGGTTGCGGACCTCGCCGCCGATCGCGACGACGCCGCCACCGAGGTTGTAGCTGATATGGCAGCCGCTGACGTTGGTCTGATGCTGGTTGACGCGGTCGAGGTAGAGCCCGACGCCGCGGTTACGGTAAAGATGGCAGTCGGCCACGATGACGTTGCGGTTGCGCTCGGTGAGGTGGATGCCGTGGCGGCATTCGCGGATGGTCAGGCGCGAGAGGGTCAGCTGCATGGTGCCGGTGGCCTCGATCCCGTCGGCCTCGGCGTGCGCGCCCAGGATCTCGAGTCCCTGCACGGCGGGCGTGCGCTGGGCCCAGGTCTCGGGCTTGAAAGATTTCGGCGCGGCGGTGCCGCCGTGGGTGCCGACGATTTTCAAGGCCGGTCCCGGGCCGGCCATGATGACGGTCGCCGTCCCATCGGACGAGAGGCCGAAGGTCCCGAGCTTGGCGAGGTCGACCGTGACCGTCTTCGTCAGCCGATATTTTCCTTTCGGCAGCTGCACGCTGCCACCGGCGT
>RGES01000527.1 GCA_009917805.1 Verrucomicrobiota bacterium | reverse complement strand
GGCCATCGCGGCGGCGTCGGTGGAGACGACGACCTCATGGGCGCCGAGGCGGAGGCCGTCGGCGACCTTGGAAGGCGAGGTGGTGAAGAGGACGACGTGGGCGCCGAAGGCGCGGGCGAGCTTCACGCCCATATGGCCGAGGCCGCCTAGGCCGACGATGCCGACCTTCTGGCCGGGGCCGACCTTCCAGTGGCGGAGCGGGGAGTAGGTCGTGATGCCGGCGCAGAGCAGCGGGGCGGTGGCCGCGAGGTCCATCCCCTGCGGGACGCGCAGGGTGAAGGCCTCGTCGACGACGATGCCCGAGGAGTAGCCGCCGAAGGTGTGGCCGCCCAGATGCTTGTCGGGGCTATTATAGGTGAAGGTCGCGCCGGTGAGGCAGAACTGCTCCAGGCCCTTCTGGCAGCTCGGGCAGGTGCGGCAGGAGTCGACCATGCAGCCGGTCGCGCCGATATCGCCGACCTTGAGCTTGGTGACCTTGGCGCCGACGCGGGTGACGCGGCCGACGATCTCATGGCCCGGGACGCAGGCGTAATTGGTGCCCGGCCATTCGCCGCGGGCGGTGTGGACGTCGGAGTGGCAGACGCCGCAGTAAAGGATCTCCATCTCGACGTCGGTCGGGCCCGGCGCGCGGCGGGCGATCTGCAACGGGGCGAGTTTCGAGGAAGGGGAGGCGGAACCGTAGGCCTTGGCGGTGGTAGTCATGGAAGGGAGGCCTGACAGGTAAGCGTAACGAGCCGATAAGCAAGCCGGGGGAGGAGACTCCAGTCAGGCCTAATGATTCACCCTCATTCCATTCTTACGGGGCGAAAGCGTAGGATGGGAAATGCGTTTAACTTTGCCCGATTCGATGCCGCCTGACCTGCTTGACAGAATTCTGTACAGGAGGCAGACTGTCGCCATGAAGACCGTCTCCTACACCGACGCCCGCAATCAGCTCGCCAGCCTCATGGAGGCGGCCAACGCCGACCGCGAGCCCGTGGCCATCACGCGCAACGGCGCG
>RGES01000526.1 GCA_009917805.1 Verrucomicrobiota bacterium | reverse complement strand
AGGGCTAGGGCTAGGGATAGGGCCTGGGCTAGGTAATAAATGCCTAAATATAGGCAAAAACAGGGTATTTACACCCCATTTTGCTCCTATCTCCAGCCCAAGCCCCAGCCCTAGTCCTAGCCCTGGCCCTATCTCAGAGGTGCCTGATGCAATTCAACCCTGCGACCTGTAACGGTCCGTGGATCGCGCCCTGGAGGTAGGCATGGGCGATGGTGACGGCTTCGGAGAGGCTCTTGCCCTTGGCGAGCTGGGCGGTGATGGCCGCCGATAGGGTGCACCCGCTGCCGTGGGTGTCCACGTTCGGGGCGCGGCGGGCCTGGAAGACCTTGGTCTCGCCGGTCGGCCAGGCGAGGCAATCGGTCAGGTCATCGCCCTCCGCATGGCCGCCCTTGAGCAGGAACGGCACGCCGTAGGCCTTGGCGAGCTCGAGGGCTTCGTCGGTGCCACCGAGCGATTTGCGACCCAGCAGGATCGTGGCCTCGTCGAGGTTCGGCGTGACCAATGCGGCGAGCGGGATGAGCCGCGTGCGCACGGCGGCGATGGCGTCCGGAGCGAGCAGGGTGGCGCCGCTCGAAGCTACCATGACGGGGTCGACGACGGCGGGGATGCCGGAGGACTTGATGAAGCCGGCGACGGCGAGGACGATCTCGGCGTTGAGCAGCATGCCGGTCTTCAACGCCTTCGGGTGGAAGTGGGCCGCGACCTGCGCGCATTGCTCGACGACGAAGGCCGCCGGGCTGGCCTGGATGCCGGAGACGCCGCGCGGATTCTGCGCCGTGAGGCACGTGATCGCGGTCGTGCCGAACACGCCCTGCGAGGCGAACGTCAGCAGATCGGCCTGGATGCCGGCGCCCGCGCCGCTGTCGGAACCGGCGATGCTGAGGGCGACGGGGAGTTCGCGGCTGGAGGCGGAGGTGGGCATGTTTCGTCAGCGGGGCGGCTGATTATATTGATGAAGTAAGCCGAATATCGACTTGTCGCAAGGACTTACCGGACTGATAAATCCGCTT
>RGES01000525.1 GCA_009917805.1 Verrucomicrobiota bacterium | reverse complement strand
GTAGAGGCGCGGCATCAGCTTGCGCATGAGTTCGACGAGTTCCTGGGCGGACGGACGGGCGGAAGGGTTTTCGAGGAACAGGTCGAGGAACTCGCGCTGCTCCATCCAGGCCTTCTTCTTCTCGGGGTCGGCTTCGCCGATGGCGGCGGCCAGGCGGGCTTTGTCGGCGGCGTCGGTCGCGCGGTCGTGCAGGAGCTGGGCGAACTTGTAGGTCGGGCCATTGAGGGCGAGGCGCGTCGACAGCGCCTGGCGGAGGGAAATCGGGGCGACGTCCTTCGGGATGGTCACCTGTTCGTCGCCGGAGAAACCCGCGGCTTGCAGCAAGGCCGCCACGGCCTTGGGGTTATTGGTCGGAAAGACGCCGAGGCTGTCGCCGCACTTGTAGGTCAGTCCGCTGCCGGCGAGCGAGACCGAGAAGTGCTGGGTGTCCTTCTGGCTCGCCGGCGAACTGAGGCGACGACGGTCGACGAGGCGGGCCTGGAAGGGATTGTTCTTGTCGTAAGGTGCGGACATGAAAGTACCCCGCAGGATGCCTAGCGGGGTACTGATGCAAACCTCTTTTGAGCGAGGCCCTACTTCCAGACCTTGACCCAGTCGATGTCGACGTCGTCGGGCAGGCTCTTGAGGTTCAGCTTCGGGCGGTCTTCTTCCAGGATGCGGTGGGTGAGCGTCAGGTGGGCCGGTCGGACGAATTCCTTGCGATCGAGCTTATGCACGGCCTTGCCGTCGATGAACCAGGTGTAGCCTTTTTCCGTCCAGAGGATGCCGTACGTATGGAACTTCTTGGAGACATCGCCCGACTTCATCGCGGGCAACGGCTTTTCCGGGCGGAAATCCTGCTGACCCGACTCGAGCGAGGCGCGGGCCCAGGGGTTGACACGATCCTTGCCGCTCGAGCCGAAGCTGACGTTGATGCTCGGCGCGGTCTTCTCGTCGTCGGTCACGATGCGGAACGTGCCGGAGTGGCCCTCGTTGGCGTTCATGCGCATCGAGGCCTCGAAGTAGCCGTAC
>RGES01000524.1 GCA_009917805.1 Verrucomicrobiota bacterium | reverse complement strand
AAACCTCCGCTTGCCAGCCCGCCCCCCGCGGGACAGGGTCGCTCCCACATGCGCGTGACCGTCAACGATGAGCCCAAGGAGACCGCCGCCCGTTCGCTGGCCGACCTGCTCGCCGAACTCGGCGTCGCTCAGGAGCCGGCCGTCGCCGCCGCGGTCGACGAACAGGTCGTCCCACGCTCCCGCTGGTCCGCCCATGCCCTGACCGAAGGCGCCCGCATCCTGGTGATCCGCGCCGCCCAAGGCGGCTGAAGCTATTCTCATGTTCAAATTCATCAAAGGACTCTTCGTCAACGAGCCGGAAGCGCCGGCCCCGGAGAACCTCGTCCTGTTCACGCCCAACGACGGCAGCTGGGACGCCAAGCAGGTGCGTCGCCTCTTCGACGCCGGCCTCGGCCGCCTCCATGTCCAGGTCCGCAAGGACTGGGATCGCCGCCACTACGAGCAGTTCCTGCGCGCGGTGCCCGAGGTCTTCTGGCCCCGCATCGTCCTCGGCGAAGAACCGGAGCTGGTCGAGGCGAACAAGCTCGGCGGCTTCCAGATGCACCCCGGCGAACGCATCCCGCGTCGCTGGCCCAAGCACGCCACGGTGAGCGCGAAGTGCCATGATTACGACGAGCTCCGCTCGACCGACAAGGCCTGCGGCTACGTCTTCCTGACGCCGATCTTCGAGTCCGTCTCGAAGAAGGACCATCGCCCACGCCGCACGCTCCGCGAATACGAGGTCATCCTCCAGCGCTGGAAGGCCGAAGGCGGCGCCCCGGTGCACGCGCTCGGCGGCATCACCCCCAAGAACGCCCACGCATCGGGCGCAGGCCCTCGCCGCGCTCGAAGGCGGCGTGCGCTGGATCCAGCTCCGCGCGAAGCACCTTTCGGAAGACGTCTGGGTCGCCGAAGCCGCCGCCATCGCCGAACTCTGCCGCGACTACGGCGCGACGTTCGTCGTCAACGACTCGCCGCAGGTCGCGCTCCGGGCCGAGGCCGACGGTGTCCATCTCGGCGGCGACGACGCCACGCCCGCC
>RGES01000523.1 GCA_009917805.1 Verrucomicrobiota bacterium | reverse complement strand
ATGAGGGTATGACGACAGATAAAGGGATAAGGTTCCTCAGGACGAGGCGAATTGGAAATGAGTAAGGGCTAGGGCTAGGGACAGGGCTGGGGCTAGGAGAGCAGCACGGGGTGCAAATGCATTTCATGCTGACCCTGTTCCGAGTCTTGGCCCTAGCCCTAGCCCTGCCGAGCTTTAGCTCGGCCTACTTCTTCTCGCTAAATTCCTGCTGCTTATAGACGTGGCGTTCCAGGAGCTGCTGCTTGAGCTGGAGTTCGCTGTCGCCGGAGCAACGGCGGACGTCGTGCAGGATGATGTAGGCCATCAGCGAGAACAGGAGGGCCATGAAGGTGTACTGCAGGATGATGACCGCCTTGTTGCTCAGCAGGCCCTTGGTGAAGCGCTGGATGGTGGCGATGAGCATGTGGCCGCCGTCGAGCACCGGGATCGGCAGCAGGTTGAGCACCGCGAGGTTCAGGTTGATGAGCACCGTGAACCAGAGCACGCGGCGGATGTCTTCCGAGAGGTTGTAGTAGGTCTTGGTGATCGAGATCACCGAGGCCAGCTGCTTGACCTGGATGTCCGAGCCGCGGTCGAAGAGGCGGCCGAGGGTCGTGAAGGTCGACTTCACGATGCCCACGCAGGTCTCCCACGGGTTACGGTAGGCGAGCTCGGGCTGGCTGATGAAATACGTGCCGATCTGGGCGTGCTGCACCGGCTGCTTGTCGACGGAGTGGGCCTTCTTGAGCGTGAGGTTGCCGGCGTCGCCGTTGGCGCGCTTCCAGTAGATCGTCAGGTCGCGGGGCGTGCGGCCGACCGCCTTCACGAGGCCGTCGATCGAGCGGATCGAGACGAGCTGGTCGCGGCCGTCGACCATGTCGACGATCGTGCCGATCTTGAGCGTCTCGGCGAGGGCGGGGTCGTCGGGCGAGACGCCGAGCACCATGAGCTGGTCGCGCACGGCCTCGGGGTCCTTGGAGAGGAGGTCGCGCGTCGCAGGGACGAGGATGAGCGAGTGGCGGCGGTCTTCGCCGTAGGCG
>RGES01000522.1 GCA_009917805.1 Verrucomicrobiota bacterium | reverse complement strand
TGATTCCTCCGGGTCGCGGCCGCCTTCGCCGTTGGTCATGTGGTTGCGGTGGAAGCAGGTCGCGAGCTTCTGCTCGGCGGTCGCGTCAGGCAGGAGGTCTCCGGCGAACTGCTCCAAGGTGAAGCGGTCGTAGGGGGTGTTACGGTTGAACGATTCGACCACCCAGTCGCGCCAGGCCCAGTTGGTGCGCGTGGCGTCGGACTGGAAGCCGTCGGTGTCCGCATAACGCGCCGCGTCCAGCCACCACATGGCCAGGCGTTCGCCGTAGTGCGGGGAGGCCAGGAGGCGATCGACGGCTTTCTCGTAAGCCTCAGGCGAGCGGTCGGCGAGGAACGCGGCGGTCTCGGCCTCGGTGGGCGGCAGGCCGGTGAGGTCGAACGTAAGCCGCCGGAGCAGGGTGTGCTTCGGGGCTTCCTTGGCCGGAGCGAGGCCTTCGGCCTTGAGCTTCTGTCCGATGAAGGCGTCGACGGGGTGTCCGGTGACGGCGACCTTGATGGGCGGCTCGAACGACCAGTGCTTCCCCCAGACGGCGCCTTCGGCGATCCAGCGTCGGAGGAGGTCGACCTGCGCGGCGGTGAGGCGCGCCTTGTGCGACTTCGGCGGCGGCATGAGCTCGTCCTCATCCGTGGTGACGATGCGCTTGATGAGTTCGCTGACGTCGGGCTTGCCGGGGACGAAGGCTTCCTTGGCCAGGGCGGCGTCGCGCACGTCGAGCCGCAGCTTGCCCTTGCGGTGCGCTTCATCCTGCCCGTGGCAACCGAAGCAGTTGTCCGAAAGGATCGGCAGGACGTCGCGGCTGAAGCTCACCGGCTCCGCCGCGGAAACGGGGAGGGCGAGCGCGAGGAGCGCGAGGAGCAGCGGGGCCGGCTGGGTCATCTGGGGGTTATTCTACGCCGAACCCGGCAGTTTTAAATGGCAGGCCCCGACCGATAGGTTGTATTATCCTACCATGGCCCAGCCTCCCGTCGCCAATCGCTTCCCGGTCTCGCTCTACGCCACCCCCAATCCGTCCCACCAGG
>RGES01000521.1 GCA_009917805.1 Verrucomicrobiota bacterium | reverse complement strand
AAGGGTATGGCTGGTAACTACCCAGAGCACCGTATTAACATCATCGATACCCCAGGCCACGTAGACTTCACAATTGAAGTTGAGCGTTCAATGCGCGTATTGGACGGCGCTTGCATGGTTTACTGTGCGGTGGGTGGCGTTCAACCACAATCAGAAACTGTTTGGCGTCAAGCAAACAAGTACAAGGTTCCACGTTTAGCGTTTGTAAACAAGATGGACCGTACTGGTGCTAACTTCTTCAAGGTTTACGATCAAATGCGTTTGCGTTTGAAAGCAAACCCAATTCCAGTTCAGATTCCTATCGGCGCTGAAGAAAACTTCAAAGGCGTTGTTGACCTTATCAAGATGAAAGCTATCTTCTGGGATGAGGCATCACAGGGTACTAAGTTTACTTACGAAGATATTCCAGCAGAATTGCAAGCTAGTGCTGCTGAATGGCGCGAGAAGATGGTTGAAGCTGCAGCTGAATCATCTGAAGAGTTGATGGATAAGTATCTTGGCGGCGAAGCACTAAGCGAAGAAGAAATCAAGAAAGCATTGCGTACACGTACGATTGCAAGTGAAATCGTTCCAATGATGTGTGGCACAGCGTTTAAGAACAAAGGCGTGCAAGCCATGTTGGACGCAGTGATTGATTTCATGCCATCACCAGTAGATATTCCACCTGTAACAGGCGAATTAGAAAATGGTGAGCAAGGGGATCGTAAAGCTAGCGATGATGAGAAATTCTCAGCGTTAGCGTTCAAGATCATGACTGACCCATTCGTTGGCCAGTTGATTTTCTTCCGCGTTTACTCAGGTGTTATTAACTCAGGCGATACGATTTACAACCCAATTAAGGGTAAGAAAGAGCGTATTGGTCGTTTGCTACAGATGCATGCTAACCAACGTGAAGAAATCAAAGAAGTTCGTGCGGGCGACATCGCTGCTGCTGTTGGTTTGAAAGAAGCAACAACAGGCGAAACACTTTGCGATCCAGATAGCGTGATTGTTCTAGAGCGCATGGTTTTCCCAGAGCCA
>RGES01000053.1 GCA_009917805.1 Verrucomicrobiota bacterium | reverse complement strand
GAAGGCGTCGCCGCCTTGCTGGGTGGAGAAGCAATACCAGAGGCCGGTCTCGGGGTTGACCTTGAAGGAAGGGCTCTTCTCGGACTTGAACGGGCTCAGGCCCCACCAGTCGCGTCCGCGCTGCTTCATCTGGGTGTAGTCCCCGGCGAGCGCGACGATGTCGGCCCGCTGGCGGAGCTCGTCGATGGATTTGCGGGAAATACGGGCCACGGCTGTCAAGGGGTGTCTGTCAAGTGGGTCGGAGCAAACGAAAATAATTCCCAATCGGCGATAGGGCGTTCCCCGTGTTATGCCTAGGGGCGGGGCGGGCGCAAGGGGTCGGCCGCCGTCAGCACTCGTCGCAGAGCTTATGGCGGATCCGCTTGGCCTCTTCCCGCAGGCGGGTGGCTTCGACGGCCTGACCCTGCATGTCCAGGGTCTCGGCCAGGTTGTCCAGGACGGTGGTGGTTTCCCGCTTTTCGGCTCCGTGGAGCTTCTGGACGCCGGCGAGCTGGCGGCGGAACAAGGCTTCGGCTTCGGACGGCTTGCCGCGCTTGAGTTCGAGTCCGCCGAGGATGCTCATCGTGCCGAGGGGGTCGGGGTGGCCTTCGCCGAGCGAGGCGACCTCCAAGGCCAAGACCGAACGGTAGAGGTCGGCGGCCTCGTCGAGGCGTGCTTGGCGGTAGCAGAGGCCGGCCAGCTGCGTCCGGAGGTTGATGATGGCTTCGTCGGCGCCGCGCGGTTCGGTTTCGAGCAGCGTCAGCGCTTCGCGGTAGAGCTTCTCCGCTCCGGCGAGGTCGTCGGCCGACATCCGCATGCCGGCGAGTTCGCGCCGCAGGTCCGCGGCCGTCGCGCGGCCGTCTTTGTCGGAGGTCGATTGTGCGCTGATGGCGAAGGCGAGATACTCCTCGGCCAGGGCGATCTTGCCTTCTGAGCGCAAGACGGCGGCCTTCTGCCGGTAAGACTCCGCCGCCCGATTATAGAATCGTTCGGAAGAGGTGATATCCCTCCATCTGCCGACGCAGTAAGTCAGTCCTACGACGAAAAGGACGATCGGAAGTAAGGCGAACCAGCGCATCAGTCGCCCAGGAAGCTGGCGTCGTCGCACTGCGCCTTGAAGTAGGGCGCGTTGCCGTCGACTTCGACGGTCAGCGAGTGATTGCCGGCGGCGACCGGGGCGGCGGAGACGCCGTCCTTGAGGTCGATGGACTTACCGTCGAGCCAGGCGGCCTTCACGCCCGTGAGGACGAGAGGCTTCTTGGTGGCGGCGGCGGCGGTGAAGCGGGCCGTGGCGTAGAGGCGGCCGGGATTGAACTCCTTGGTCAGCTGGCCGTTGACGAGCGTGTAGACCGGCGTCGGCGCGGCGGACTTGGCGAGCGCGCCGGGAGGCTGGTCGTCGAAGATCCACAGGCGGGCGACGTTGCCCTTGCTGGCGTCGAACGGACCAGGTTTGCCGATCTCGCCGAGGAACGCGAAGAAGTTGCGGCGGGAGACGCCCGTGATGCCGTCCGAGAGGCCGGCGGGCATGATGCTGCCGATGTTGTCGCGGCTGACGATGTTGGCCTTGAGGATCGGGATTTCGACGCCGGGACCCGGGCGGATGAACAGCTCGGTCGCGTTCTCGCGCGCGGGGATGCCGACCATCTGGCTGCCGTCCTTCATCTTGAAGGAGAAGCCATGGTAACCTTCCTTCACCTTCGCGGCGGGGTTCAGCACGCTCTCGATGATGTAATCCAGCGGGGCGCTGGCGCCGATGCTGCTGAGGTCGGGGCCGAGCTTGCCGCCGGCGCCGCCGATGGCGTGGCAGAGCGCGCAACCGTTCTTGCGGTACTGGATCTCGCCGTCCGCGGGGTCGGCGCCGAGCTTGATGGTGTTGATGATGCCGGCGATCTCGGCCTCGTAATTGCGCGGGCCGGTCTTGGCGCCGGTCAACGGCTCGATCGCCTTCACCAGGGCGACGCCGCCACGGCCGAGCGAGCGGGCGGACTGCAGGGCGGCGGAGAGGTGTTCGGCGCTCAGTCCCTTCGGGAAATCCTTGGCGAGGCGCTGGGAGAATCCGCCGATCTGGAAAAGATTGGTCCAGACGACCGCGGCTTCTTCCTTCGACTTGATCTGGGCGAACACCGACGGGATGGCCTTGTAGGCTTCGCCCGGGGCGTGGACGGCCAGCGAGGGCAGGGCGTCGCGGCGCACGACCGTAGGACGCGCTTCGGCGGTCAGGCTGCGGAGCGCGTTGAGCGAAGCCTGCTGTCCGATGGTGCGGAGCGCGGCCATGGCGGTCTGGCGGAGGGCGGTTTCCTTTTCGCGGCCGGCGAAGTCGCCGATCTTCGGGACGAACTGGACGAGCTTCCACTGGCCGGCGAGACGGACGCATTCGATCAGCAGTTTCGGTTCGGTCTGGTAGTTCAGCAGCGCGCCGAGTCCGGACAGGTCGCCGTTCGGACGGACGTTGCGGGTGCCGGCGTCAGCCAGGGCGCGGGCGACGCGCTGACGGGTGCCGGGTTGCAACGACGCGTCGTTGATCAGCGACTGGTAGAGCAGGCTGGCTTCTTCGGCCGTGCCCGCCTTGCCGATGAGTTCGATCCACGGACCCGTGCCGGCGGCGTCGATCTTACGTCCGACGAAGAGACGCTGCACGTAAGGCGTGGCGATGCCGGGATCGATCGCCTTCACGATGGCGTCGAGCGCGGCTTCCTGGCCTTCGACCTTCGAGGGCTGGGCGGCGACGTCTTCGAGCCACGGACGGGCGAGTTCGTTGATGCTCGTCCAGGCGGCGAAATCGAGGAAGGTGTCCTCGGCGTTCTGCGGGAGGTGCGTGAGCACGGCGCGGGCGCTCTCCGGGGTGCGGACGCGGGCGAGGGCGCGATGGGCTTCGAGCTGGACGCGCGGATTGGCGTGGGTGAGGAAGGGCGTGATGAGGCCGATGTCCGTCGCGCCGCGGGCGCCGAGGGACTTGCCGAGTTCGCGCAGGCCGACCTGGAGGCTTGCCGGGTCCTTGCTCTGCAGGAGCACGGCGAGGTGGGCCGTCTCGGCGGTGCGCCCGCTCAGGAGCCAGGCGGCGTGGCGACGCGTGACGTCATCCTTGGCCCAATCCTTGAGGGCGGCCTGAAGTTCGGCGACGGGAAGCTTGGCGAGTTCGCGGCGGGACTGTTCGAAATCCCAGCGGTTCGGAGAAAGGAGGCCGGCGAGGAGCTCCGTTGTCGGCTTGCCGAGCACCGGCTGCCAGGCGAGCGGCTTGGCGTTCTCGGGGAGGATGCGCCAGATGCGACCGCTGACCTTGTCGCGACGCGGGTCGCGGAAGTCGACCTCGCCGTGGTTGATGATCGGGTTGGTCCAATCGGCGACGTAGAGGGCTCCGTCCGGTCCCATCTTCGGGGTGATCGGGCGGAAGGAGACGTCGCTGGTACGGACGACGTCGGGGAGTTCCTTGGTCACGTAGCCGGACTTCGGGGCGTCCGAGAGGCTGAAGTCGTTGAAGCCGAAGCGGACGATGCGATGGGCGCGGAAGTCGCAGGTGATCGCGTTGCCTTGCCAGTCGGGGCCGAAGACGGGGCTGTTGACGAGCTCAAGGCCGCTGAACTTCGGGTAGGAGCCGGGGCTGATGCTGCCGACCAGGCGGCGGGCGCCTTCGGAGGGCGGGAAGGTCGCGCCCGGGAAGGCCCAATGCACGCCGGTGCCGTCGGCGCCGGAGGTGAGGAAGGTCTGGCCGGCGGCGTCTTCCTGCTGGCCCCAGGCGTTCACGAGGCCCTTGGAGTGGACTTCGAGGCGTTCGGTGTTCGGGTCGTAGGCGAAGGCGACGCCCGAGTTGGCGCGCACGAGGCCCCACGGGGTCTCGAGGTGGGAGTGGATGTAGATCGTCTGGTGGAAGTAGAGACGACCATCGATGCCCCAGTGCAGCGTGTGGATGATGTGGTGCGTGTCTTCGGTGCCGAAGCCGCTGAGCACGATGCGACGGTCGGCGAGGACGCCGTCGGCGTTCGCGTTGGTGAGGTGGAGGAGTTCGGTGCTCGCGCCGACGTAGACGCCGCCGAAGTTGTCGGGGGCGACGCCGGAAGGGATGAGCAGACGGTCCGCGACGATGCGGGAGACGTCGGCGACGCCGTCACGGTTGGTATCTTCGAGCAGGATCACCTTGTCGTTGCCGGTGGACGGACCGAACTTGGCGGAGTTGCCGGCCATCTGCGCGGCCAGGTCTTCGGGGTTCACCTGCGGATAGGTGTTGGAGGTCGCGACCCAGAGGCGGCCCGAGGTATCCCAATTCATGTGGACGGGCTTCTCAAGGAGGGGGTTCTCGGCGAAGAGCGAGATACGGAGGCCGTCGGACAGCTTGAACTCCGGGGCGGGCAGGGAGGCGCGGACCTCGAGCTTCGCCGGGGTCTTCGGTTCGGGGGGCAGCGAACTCGGCTGGCCGGCGGAGACCGCGATCGCGTCGGCTTCGGCCTTCTCGATGAGCGGGTCGAACTTCGGGATCTCGACGGCGTTGTTGCCCTGTTCGCGCTTACGGAAGCCGAAGATATAGGTGTAGTTGGCCGGGCGGCTGCGGTGGAAGAACAACGAGTTCTTACGCAGGATCGACGCGCGCAGGGCTTCGGCGGCTTCGAGGGGCTTGTCCCAGGATTCTTTGTTCACGTTCCAGCCGAGCTGGGCGGCGACGCCTTCGCTGAGCGCGCGGTAGCCGCGTTCGGTGAGGTGGATGCCGTTGTCGGTGCCGAGGTCGAGGGCGATGCCGTGGGATTTCCATTCGGCTTCGACGAAGGGGACGTTCTTTTCGACGGCGAGTTCGGCGAGGCTGCGGCCATAGGCGGAGAGCAGGGCGTTGTGTTCGGCGGGGTCGGGCAGGCCGGGGCGGCTGGCGCGGAGGTCTTCGTGGGCGATCGGGCCGAGGATGACGAAGCGGACCTTGCCGCCAGCGCTATGCTTCGTGATGAGGTCCATCAGCTGGGCGACTTCACGCTTGAGACGGGCCGGCGTGTGCTCGGTGCCGTAGCGGGCCGGATCCGGATTCAGGGCCGGGTCATTCTTGCGGTAGGTCAGCTCTTCGAGGGAGGCGGCCATGCCGTAACCGATGATCGCGACGGTGGGTTTGACGACGGCGAGCTGTTCTTCGAGCTGCTCGACGCCTTTGGCGACGGGATCGAAGCTGGCGCGCGAAGCGCCGAGCGGGGTGTCGCCGGAGTAACCGAGGTTGCGCACGGCGAATTTCTTGCCGGGGAATTCCTGGCGCATCTTGGTCTCGAGCACGCCGTAGTTGTTCTCGCGCTCGATGAGCACGTCACCGATGAGGAGGACGCGGTCGCCGTCCTCGAGGGTCAGCTTGCGGCTTTCGCCGGCGGCGCGGACGCTCGGCTGGAAGGCGATGAGGGCACAAAGTGCCAGCAGGGTGGGGAAGCGGGGCATGAGACGATTGGAAAGGGTTTCAGGAGTATGGCGAGGCGACTTTCGACCCTGGGGGAACGAAGTTGTTGCGAGGCTTAGGCCTTTAATTTCGGTCAATTAAGCCGAAGGGCAGGGACTTACTCGGCGAATTGCGGCCAGCGGGCCCGGAAGGCGAGCTGCGCGTCCTTGTCGGGAATCACGGGTCGGGCGGGGTCGGTCAGGAACTTGAGGGGGAAGGCGGGCTTGAGGTGGAGGATGTGGACGGTCGCATCCTTCACCTCGAAGACCGCGTACCAAGCGCCGCAGCCGATGTCGAAGAGGTCGCCATGGCGGCTCCGGATCCGGCGTGTGCGATGCGGGCTGGGATCGCGGCTGAGGATCTCGTGCAGGCGGGCCTCGAAATCGACGGACCAGGTCGCCTTCAGCCAGGCCATGTGCTCGAGGGCCTGCGGCGAGAAGCGGACCGTGAAGGCCGGCGGGGCGTTGAGGGCGGCGTCCACTTCGTCGATCCAGCCGGCCTTGGCGTCGGGGAAGGAATCGTAGGAAGGGATGTATGGCTTGATGTCGAAGATCGGCGTGCCGTCGACCAGGTCGCAGGGGCCGAGGATCAGTTTCCCTTTCCTGATCTCGATCAGCTGCACGGGAGTGATGCCGAGCGGATTCGGGCGATGCGGGGAGCGCGTGGCGAAGACGCCGCGCCTTTTCGAAGGGCCGCGCGGCGGGAGCACTTCGGGTCGCCAGTCGGTGTTACGGTGGAACCACCAGATCAGCCAGATGCGATCGAAGCCTTCCAGGTCCTTGAGCGCCTTCTGGTATTTGTCGCCCGGAATCATCTCCAGGATGTTGGTCTCGGCCTGCTTCTCGTCGGGCTGGTGGCGGGCGTCGAACTTCAACGGCTTCCCTGAGCGGATGAAGCCGATGGGCGTGATGGTGAGTCCCGAATCCAAGATGACCAAGGCCTAGGCCCCGCAGGGCAAAAGGCAAAGATTCATTGTCTTGGCTGGTGGGCGTCGTTAGCCGTCTTGCTCCGCAATGTCCGCCGAGGTCATCAATCTCTCCTGCTATAAGTTCGCTCCGTTGGAGGGGTTGGAGGAACTGCGGGCGAAGCTGCAAGAGGTCGCGAAGGCCCAGGGTCTCAAAGGAACCATCCTGTTGGCGCCGGAGGGCATCAATTTCTTCCTCGCCGGCACCCGGGCGCAGTTGGCGGCGATGCTGGACGTCATCCGCGCGGTGCCGGGACTAGCGGAGATCACGCCCAAGGAAAGCCCGAGCTCGGAGCAGCCGTTCAAGCGCATGCTCGTGAAGATCAAGAAGGAGATCATCGCCTTCGGCGTCGAAGGCGTCGACCCCGCCCGGCGTCCGTCCGCCAAGATCTCGGCCCAGCAGCTCAAGCAGTGGCTCGACGAGGGTCGGCCGGTGACGCTGCTCGACACCCGTAACGACTACGAGGTCCGCATGGGCACGTTCAAGGGCGCGGTCGTGCCACGGATCTGGAATTTCCGCGATTTTCCCGCGGCGGTCGCGAAACTGCCGGCCGAGCTCAAGTCGCAGCCCGTCGTGATGTTCTGCACCGGCGGCATCCGCTGCGAGAAGGCCGGTCCGTTCATGGCCATGCAGGGCTATACGGACGTCCTGCAGCTCGATGGCGGCATCCTGAAATATTTCGAAGAAGTCGGCGGGGCGCATTATGACGGCGAGTGCTTCGTCTTCGACGAGCGCGTCGGCGTGGGGCCCGACCTTCGCGAGACCGGTTCCGTCATCTGCTTCAACTGCCAGATGCCGTTGACCGTGGAAGACCAGCAACGCCCCGACTACGTCTACGAAAAGACCTGCCTGCATTGCGTCGACGGCAAGCCCAAGGGGCGAGGCAACACCGCGCAGCGCGGCGCCTGAGGCTTACCAGCGCAACTCGGAGAGGCTGAAGACGCGGCGGGCGCCCTTCGGCAGGCGGGCCTGCAGCGACGCGTCGTCCTGGTCGCTCAGGATGCCGGTGCGCAGCAGCACGCTATCGAGGCCGGCGCCGGCGGCCCCGGCGATGTCATGCTCGGGGCTGTCGCCGATCGCGAGGACCGTCATCGGCGGCGGATTGCCGAGCGCGGCCAATGCCGTGCGGTAGATGTCGCCGTGCGGTTTGCCGAAATAGCGAAGGACGGCCCCTTTGCGTTCGAGTTCGAGGGCGATGGCGCCGGCCGAGGGACGGACGCCTTTGGGCGTGAGCATCTCGAGGTCGGGATTGCAGACGGCGATCGTCACGCCGCGGTTGGCGGCCTTGGTCAGGTCGCGGATCTGTTCGCGCCAGTTGCGGTCGGGTTCCTGGCAGGCGGCGAGGATGATCCCGTCCGCTTCGTCGGGCCAGGTGAGCGTGAAGCCCAGGTCGCCGAAGCCGTAGTCGTCGCCGGGTTTGCCGGAAATATGCACCTTCGCGCCCGGGCCGAAGCCGGCGCCCAGCGCCCCTGAGCGGATCGCGGACTGCGCGGCGTCGCCCGAGGTCACCACGGCGTCGAAGTGCTGCGGGCCGAAGCCGAACTTCGCGAGGCGGACGATGTTATCGGCGCCCGTCTTGGCGGAGTTGGACAGCACGGCGACCTTGCCGCCGCTTTCACGGAAACGGCGCAAGGCTTCCGCGGCATGCGGATAGGCGACGGTGCCGTCGTGCAGCGTGCCGAACTGGTCGA
>RGES01000520.1 GCA_009917805.1 Verrucomicrobiota bacterium | reverse complement strand
GCCGATGAAGAGGTCCTTCATCGAGTAGCCCGCGACGTCCTTCACGCAGGCGTTGCCGAAATGGGCGATGCGTCCGTCGGGCAGCACGACCTCGAGGCCCATCACGTAGTCGCGGGTGACGCCGTACTTCAGACCGCGGAGGCCGCCGGAGTTCTCGGCCACGTTGCCGCCGATGGTGCTGATCTTCATCGAACCCGGATCGGGCGGATAGAAGAGGCCGTGCTTGTTGGCCGCGGCGTCGATGGCGGCGGTGATGGCGCCGCATTGGGCGCGTACGGTGAGATTGGCGGCGTCGACCGAGAGGATCTTGTCGAGGCGGGTGAGGCAGAGGACGATGCAGCCTTCCGAAGGAACACTGCCCCCGCTGAGGCCGGTACCCGAGCCGCGCGTGACGATTGCGATGTTATGTTCGTTGGCCAGCTTGACGATGGCGGAGACTTCTTCGGTCGAGCCAGGCAGCACGACGACGCCGACCGGGCCCTTGAGGGCGGCCGTGCCGTCGAAGCCGTAGGGGATGGTGTCCTCCGGTGCCGTCAGCACCTGCGCGGCGCCCACGATGTCACGCAGGCGGGCGAGGAGGGCTGGGGCGGGGGAGGACACGGGGCTCAGATGAGCTTCAGGGCTTCGTCGACCGAGGCGTTGCGGTGCACCATCGCCATCAGCGCCTGCGTGATGCCGCGCGGGTTCGGGTGCTGGATGACGTTGCGACCGTAGACGATGCCCGAGGCGCCCTGCTTGAGGAGGCCTTCGGTGCGGACGAGGATTTCCTTGTCGCTCACGCGGCCGCCGCCGCGGACGAGCACCGGGATGCCTGAAGCCGTCTCGATGACCTTCTGCAACTGGGGCTTCGCCGGCTCCTTGGTCGTCCGGTCCGTGACGAGCTCGAGTGCCTGCATGAGGCCCATGCCCCGGACATCCCCGATGAGCGGGTACTTGTCCTTGAGCTCCTCGACAGGCTTACCGGTGATCTTGCCTCGATTGACGAAGAATCGACCTTCGGTTCCCTCAAACAGAATCCCG
>RGES01000519.1 GCA_009917805.1 Verrucomicrobiota bacterium | reverse complement strand
CCTCGTCGGTGATGCCTTCGGGTCGGGCGAGGTTGCGGAGGGGTTGCTGGGCGGCGAGGCTCACGCCTTGATGGCGGGCGGGCAGGAAGCCGTTGCCCCAGTTCGCCTTGCCGTTGGGCGGTTCGCCGCGGACGTCCTGTACGGAGACGTAGGTCGGCAGGTTCTGGTTGAGCGAACCGAGCGCGTGGCTGACCCAGGTGCCGGCGCTGGGGTAACCGTCGCGGGTGAAGCAGGTGTTCATCGCCACGCAGCCGGGGCCATGCGTGTTGCTGCGCGACGTCATCGAGTGGATGAACGCGATGTCGTCGACGTGCTTCGCCATGTGCGGCAGGTTCGAGGTGATCATCTTGCCGCTCTTCCCGGCGGGCTTGAAGTCCCACGGTGACTTCATCAGGTTGCCGTTCTTGCCTTGGAAGGTCACCTCGGCCGGGCCGGGCAGGGGGGTGCCGTCGAATTTGATGAGGTCAGGCTTGTGGTCCCAGAGGTCGATGTGTGAAGCCGCTCCCGGGCAGAAGATCTGCAGGACCTGCTTGGCCTTCGGGGCGAAGTGGGCGCCCGGCGGCACGGCCGCGCCGAGGTCGGACATGAGCAGACGCGACAAGGCCAAACCCGTCATGCCAGTGGTCATCTGGCCGAGGAAGCGGCGACGGGTCAGCTCAAGCGGGTCGGACATCGGGATGCGGATATTCTACTCTCCTTCTGACGGCATGCTACGCCCGATGTTCCAAGGGGTGGCACTATCATCTCACGAGGGTCACCTTCATCAGGTAAACGATCCGATCACTTGCCGGCGTTCAGCCATGCCTCGTCCAGTCTGACGAAGGAGATGAACCGCGTATCCCACATGGACCCGCCGACGCCATCCCGTTCATACAGGCAGTAGAAGCTGCCGCTGGGGCCGGCGGCGAGGTCCGAATAACCTGTGACGCCGGGCTCCAAGACGCGGCTGACCGGCCAGGTCGCTCCGTCATCACGACTCATGCGGATGGTGAGGTTCACCCGATCCATGTTGCCATCGTAGCTCGG
>RGES01000518.1 GCA_009917805.1 Verrucomicrobiota bacterium | reverse complement strand
CGGAAGAGGGCGAGGAAGATCGGGATGAGCGCGGCGCTCATGATGGCCGGGACGAGCCAGATGGATTTCCAGTCGTGAACGTTGTTCGCGGTATAGTGCTGGGCGACGACACCGGAGAGCCACGAACCGACGAACATGCCCGCGCCGAGCGTGAAGACGGCATGGAGACCTTGCGCCGAGGCGCGGAGGCTGTCGCCGGCGGCCTTGTCGACATACATGCGGCCCATGACGAAGATGAAGTCGTAGCACATGCCGTGCAGCAGGATGCCGCCGAGGACCATCCAGGTGGCCGTGGGCTGCTCATGGAAGTAGGCGAAGAGCGCGAAGCGGGCGGCCCAGGCGGCCATGCCGAGGATCATGATGCGCTTGGCGCCGAGGAACGGGAGCAGTGCCGGGAGCAGCAGCAGGAAGCCGACCTCCGAGACCTGACCGAGGGTCATCTTCGAAGCATAGTTCGCGACGTTCATGTCGCTGAGGAACGCGCCGGTCCAGGTGAAGTAGAAGCTCAGCGGGATGCAGATCAGGAACGAGCAGAACATGAACACCGCGAAGGAGCGGTCCTTGAAGAGCTTCAGGGCGTCGAGTCCAAGGAGCTTGCTGGCCGAGACCGGACCGGCGTCGCCCTTGGGCGGGGTGTTCGGCAGGGTGAAGGAGTAGAGAGCGATCGCGACGGCGATGCCGCAGGCGAGACGGAACATCCCGTTGTTGTCGGCGAGGCCGGCGAAGTTGATCACGTTGGCGGCGGCGATCCAGCCGGCGGAGGCGGCGGCCATGACGATCGGGAACCACTTGGCCGGGTTGGGGGCGTGGGTGAGGGTGATCGTGTTGATCAGTCCGTGGCCCGCCATGTAGGTCAGCGTGTAGACGATGAGCGACGGGTAGAAGACGCTGAAGCTGGTCTGCTGGGAGATCCACCAGAGCAAGGCGGCGCCGAGGAGGTGCAGGACGCCGAGCAGGCGTTGCGCGGGGACATAACGGTCGGCGATGACGCCGATGAGGAAGGGCGAGACGAGCGCGCCGATGGCCGTGGTGCCGTA
>RGES01000517.1 GCA_009917805.1 Verrucomicrobiota bacterium | reverse complement strand
CTGCACGGCATGTGCTACGACTTCATCTTCGTGATGGGTCGCATGTACGTCGACAAGGCCGCCGGCGACGGCCTCCGCGCTTCCGCCCAGGGCCTGCACGCCGTCTTCACCCTCGGGGCTGGCATGTTCGTCGGCTCTTGGCTCTCCGGCGTCGTCGCCCAGCGCTACACCAACGCCCAGAACGCGCACGACTGGCATTCCATCTGGCTCGTGCCGGCCATCATGAGCGCCGTGCTCATCCCGATCTTCCTCGCCCTCTTCCGCGAGAAGCCCGCCGACTCCCAAGACGCCTGATTCTCCCCGATACTCGATACTCCATACTCTAGTCCCCAGGATACAATGCCCCGCAAGCTCAGCCACATCGCCCCCGACTGGTGGGACTACACCACGCTCGACGCGTCGCTCATCAACGATGCGGCCAAGCTGACGGAGCGCGACCTGCGCCAGCTCTCGCGACCCGGCTTCAAGGTGGTGATGTACGACACGCTCGAGGACTTCTACCTCGCCGAGGCCTTGGAATACATCGCCGCCTGGAAGCAGGCGACGGCCGACAACCCGGTCGGCATCTGCGGGCCGATCGGCCCGACGGAGCAGCTCCCGCTCGTCGCCCGGCTGGTCAACGAACTGGGCCTCAGCCTGAAGCACGCCCATTTCTGGGGGATGGACGAATGGTATGACGACCGGACGAAGAAGGAAGTGCCCGTCACGCATGCGCTCTCCTTCGAACGCGCGGACCGCGAGCTCTGCTTCGACCGCATCCAGAAGAAGCTGGCGATGCCCGAAGCCAACCTGCACTTCCCCAAGGCCAAGGTGGCCGACTACGTGAAGACGTGGCACGCCGGGGTACGCTGCGCGGTCATGCAGGGCGGCCAAGGCGACATCAAGCACTGGGCCTTCAACGACCCGCTCAAGCGCACGGGCAAGTACAAGGACGCCCCGCCCTCGCCCGCCGAATACCGTAAGCTCGGCACCCGGGTCGTCGAACTCCATCCCGTCACCCTCAGCCAGAACGCCCGCACCTCCGGCGGCGGCAACATCAC
>RGES01000516.1 GCA_009917805.1 Verrucomicrobiota bacterium | reverse complement strand
TGCCGAAGGCCGCGGCCGCGAGACCGTGCTGCTTCAGCAGGGCGTGGAGGGCCGGGCGGTCAATGGAAGCGGCCGACGGAGCGAAGATCTCGATCGCGTCGAAGCCGAGCTTCGCGGCGGAGGCCGCGGCGGACTCGAGGCCGTCCCAGTAGACGAAGGGACCGCCCTTGGCTTGGGCGACGAGGGAGACGGTGATCGCGGATCTAATCACGCGGGAACTCTGCCCCCACCGCGCAGGAGGGGCAAGTTCCGCTTAACGACTTTAAACGAAAGCGGGGCTTACTCCGACATCCCCGGCGAGCTGCGGCCCTTGACGAGGCGCTGCACCGCGGCGAAGCGGAGGATCTGCTCCATCTTCTCGGTCTCGGCGGGGTCGACGTCCTTCTGGCCGCGGGCGGCCTCGACGGCCTCGCGGGCGCGGGCCTCGGCGGTCTCGACCGCCTTGAGGTCGATCTTGGCCTCGTCGATGGCGGCCTCGGTCACGACCGAGACCTTGTCGGCGACGACGCGCACGAAACCCCGGTCGATGGCGAGGCGGCTGACCTTGCCGTCCAACGTCACGAGGACCTCGCCGGCGGCGATGATCGCGGTGATGGGCTGGTGGCCGGGCAGGATGCCGATGCTGCCCAGGGCGGTGGGCAGGGTCACGCTGCTCGCCGTGCCTAGCTCGTCGTCTTCCGCGCCCGCAAGATCCAGAAGTTCCTCTCCCAGCCCTTCCACGTCGCGGAGATCTTCACCGGCTCGCCCGGCAAGTACGTCGCCCTCGAGGACACCCTCCGCGGCTTCGAGATGATCCTCTCCGGCGAGCTCGACCACGTGAACGAGAACGACTTCTACATGAAGGGCGGCATCGACGAGGTCCTCGCCGCTTCGGGCAAGACCAAGTAACCGTCGCCGATGTCCCTCACGGTCGAAATCGTCACCCCTGAGCGCCGCGCCTACGAAGGCACGGCGAGCAGCGTGACCCTGCCCACCGCCCTGGGCAGCATCGGCATCCTGCCCGGCCACCAGCCCATCACCGCGATCATCGCCGCCGGCGA
>RGES01000515.1 GCA_009917805.1 Verrucomicrobiota bacterium | reverse complement strand
GTGATGGACGCCGAAGCCTTCTCGCTCTGCGAAGCCAACAAGCTCCCGATCATCGTGCTCTCGATGTCCGAGAAGGGCGCCGTGAAGAAGGCCGTCCTCGGCCAGCGCATCGGCACGCTGGTCGCCTGATTTTCCAACAACAACGCACCCCACCCTATCCCATGGACATCAAGAAAATCATCGCCGACGGCGCCAACGCCATGAAGAAGGCGGTCGACCATACCTCGCACGAGTTCGCCACGCTGCACACCGGCAAGGCCTCGCCGGGCATGATCGAGAACGTCCAGGTCCACATCGAGTCCTACGGCA
The DNA here is from genome assembly GCA_009917805.1 of Verrucomicrobiota bacterium. GTDB lineage: Bacteria > Verrucomicrobiota > Verrucomicrobiia > Opitutales > UBA953 > UBA953. Next base: position 738 of record RGES01000515.1, on the reverse strand, counting down.
TGACGCAGCGCCTGAAGGACATGGCCGCCATCACCACGCCCGACGCCCAGACCATCGTGGTCCAGCCGTTCGACAAGGCCGTCATGGACGACATCCGCAAGGCCATCATGGCCGCCAACCTCGGCATCAACCCCGTCCCGCAGGGCAACTTCATGCGCTGCCCGGTCCCCTCCCTCTCCGGCGAACGCCGCCTCGAGCTCGCCAAGCGCGCCACGCAGATGGCCGAAGAAGGCAAGGTCCGCGTCCGCAACGCCCGTCGCGACGCCCTGGAACTGCTCAAGAAAGGCAACAAGGACAAGCTCGTCACCGATGACGAGCTGAAGCGCTCCGAGAAGGAGATCCAGACCCAGACCGACAAGTTCACGGCCGACATCGAGAAGAACCTGAAGGCCAAGGAAGCTGACCTGAAGGGCTAACCGTCAGCTCGTCCCGTTTCCATGAATATTCACGAATACCAAGCCAAGGAACTTTTCGAGAAGTTCGGCGTCGCCGTGCCCAAGGGCGTGGCGGTCAAATCCGTCGCCGAGTTCGAAGGCGCGCTCGCCAAGATCGACACCGCCGGTGGCATCATGGTGAAATCCCAGATCCACGCCGGCGGCCGCGGCAAAGGCACCTTCACCGACGGCTTCAAGGGCGGCGTGAAGTTCTCCCCCACGAAGGAGAAGGCCCTCGAGAACGCCAAGGCGATGCTCGGCAACACCCTCGTGACCGCCCAGACCGGCGCCGAAGGCCGCAAGG
>RGES01000514.1 GCA_009917805.1 Verrucomicrobiota bacterium | reverse complement strand
CTCCGGCCGGGCGAGATCCTGCTCCTTGAAAACCTCCGTTTCCACATCGAGGAAGAGGGCAAGGTGAAGCTCGAAGACGGCACCAGCCAGAAGGCCGACCCTGCTAAAGTGGCCGAATTCAGGGCCTCCCTCTCGCGTCTGGGCGACGTCTACGTGAACGACGCCTTCGGCACCGCGCACCGCGCCCACTCCTCGATGGTCGGCGTGAACCTTTCCCGCAAGGCCGCCGGTTTCCTCCTCGAAGCCGAGCTCAAGGCCTTCGACACCGTGCTCAACAGCCCGAAGCGTCCGCTCCTCGCCATCCTTGGCGGCGCCAAGATCGCCGACAAGATCCCGCTCATCCGCAACCTCATCGAGAAGGCCGACGAGATCATCATCGGCGGCGGCATGGCCTACACCTTCCGCAAGGTCTGCGACGGCATGGAGATCGGCAATTCCCTCTACGACGCCGAAGGCGCCAAGATCGTCCAGGAGCTGCTCGACAAGGCCAAGGCCCGCGGCGTGAAGGTCACCCTCCCGGTCGACTTCGTCTGCGGCGACAAGTTCTCCCCTGATTCCAACACCCAGCCTGCCACCATGCAGTCCGGCATCCCTGCCGGCTGGGAAGGCATGGATTGCGGTCCCGAGTCCATCAAGCTGTACGAGGCCGCCATCGGCCGCGCCGGCACGGTGGTCTGGAACGGCCCGTGCGGCGTGTTCGAATTCGAGAAGTTCGCCGTCGGCTCCAAGGCCATGGCGGCCGCGGTCGCCAAGGCCACGGACCGTGGCGCGATCACCATCGTCGGCGGCGGCGACACCGCCACGGCGGCCAAGAAGTTCGGCGTCGATACCAAGGTCTCGCACTGCTCGACCGGCGGCGGCGCTTCCCTCGAATACCTCGAAGGCAAGGTCCTCCCCGGCGTCGCGGCCCTCTCGGCCTGAACCACGCCGGACCCCATCATCACGCAAACAACCACTCCCATGTCCAAACGCACTCCCCTCATCGCCGGTAACTGGAAGATGAACAAGACGGCCACCGAAGGCACCGACCTCGTCAAGGCCATCGCCGC
>RGES01000513.1 GCA_009917805.1 Verrucomicrobiota bacterium | reverse complement strand
CGCCTTCTTCAACAACGTGCTCGAGTACGGCGAAGACGGCCGCATCGCCAACGCCGTCCCCCTGCTCGTGACGCCGACTTCCGAGCAACAGCGACTCCTGCGGGAAATGGATCAGCGCCTGAAGGCGATCGACCTGAAGCTCCAAGCCACGTCGGCTCCTTCCGCCGTGCCCGCCGACCTGCGTGCGCGTCTCACCGCCGAGGACGCCAAGCTTCAGCCCAAGACCCCTAAGCCGGCCAAGCCGACCGAGGCCCGCCTGCTCGCCAAGGACGCCGATGTGGACCCCAAACGCGGCACGACGCTCTCGGTCTGGTTCAAAGCGAAGACAGCCTCGCCCGATGCCCCGATCATCAGCGCCTTAGACCGCTCCGGTAACGTCGCCGCGGTCAGCTACGGTGGCGGCCGCGAACTCCGCCTCGTCGGCGATGAACTCGAATGGGCCGCGAGCCTGCGCTACCCGGCCTATGCGACGATCATCCGTACGGTCGGCGCTAAGATCCGTCCCGGAACCTGGCATCAGGTCTCCGTGCACATCCACGGTCAGGAGAACGCTGCGACGATCGCGTTGTTCGTCGACGGCGAGGAAGTCCCCACCCAGATCCGCCATGACGGCGTGTCCGGCGCCCCCGCCAAGCGCGACTGGCTCCTCGGTGCCGACGGCAAGGCCAAGCCCTTCGACGGCGAGGTCAGCGGCTTCCGCACCTACCCTTCCCTCCTCAAGTCCGGGCAGATCCGCCACGCCTACTGGCTGCAGTCGGCCGATAAGCTCACCGCCGAACAGCGGACCGCGGCCGAGCGAGGCATCGCCCGACGTCACACCGGCAGCAACCAAGCCCTGCAGGCCGAACGCGACGCCCTCTGGACTGAACGCCTGGCCTTCATCCGGAATCTACCAACCACGATGGTGATGGAAGAGATGCCGACGCCCCGCCAGGCCTACGTCCTCACCCGCGGCAATTACGACGCCCACGGCGACAAGGTGGACGCCGGGGTGCCGGAGCAGCTCATCGCGCCTTGGCCTAAGGACGCCCCCAAGAACCGGCTCGGCC
>RGES01000512.1 GCA_009917805.1 Verrucomicrobiota bacterium | reverse complement strand
TCCGTCTGCGCGAGGGCGCAGAGTCCGGCGAGCGCGGCCATGCCGGCGCCGGAGATCGCGATGAAGTGCAGGACCTCGGGGGCGAGCAGGAAGCTCACGCGGGCCATGAAGTAGACGCCCGCGGCCACCATCGTCGCGGCGTGGATGAGCGCGGAGACCGGCGTCGGGCCGGCCATCGCGTCCGTGAGCCAGACGTGCAGCGGGAACTGGGCGGACTTCCCGAGGAAGCCGCACATCAGCAGCGCGCCGACGGCGACGGGGATCGTCTTGGCGGCGGCCGCATGGTCCTTGAGCGCGGCGAAGTCGACGGTGCCGTAGAGCGACAGGCACATCGCGATGCCGAGGATGAAGCCGAGGTCGCCCACGCGGTTCGTGATGAACGCCTTCTTCGAGGCGGCGGCCGCGAAATCCTTGTCGAAGTAATGCGCGATCAGCATGTACGAGCTGAAGCCCACGAGTTCCCAGTAGACGAACGTCATGAGCAGGTTGTCGGCGACGACGATGCCCAGGATGGAGAACATGAAGATCGACAGGCCGGCGAAGAAGCGGCCGCGGGCCGGGTCTTCCTTCATGTAGCCGACGGAGAAGAGGTGGATCCACGCGGCGACGAACGACACCACGAAGAGCATCAGGCGCGCGTTGGCGTCGATGAGGTAGCCGAAGCCGAGGCTGACGCCGCCGAACTTCGCGAGCTCGACGTGCCAGGTGACGTCAGCGGTGGCCGACGTGAGGAGCTTCAGCGAGAGACCGGCGATGACGAAGGCGACGGCGGTCGAGAACCAGGCGGCGAGGCCGCCGGCGCGGCGCAGGAACAGCGCGGAGAGGGCGGCGGCGCCCAGCGGGAGGAACAGGATCCAGTGGACCAGGGACGAGAGGTCGGAAGGCATCGGAAAGGCTTAGTCGCGGAGGGTGGTGAGCGCGTCGGACTGCACCGTGCCGCGCTTGCGGAACAGGGCGACGATGAGCGCGAGGCCGACGGCGACCTCGGCGGCCGCGACGGTGATGACGAAGAAGACGAGGACCGCGCCGTCCATGGTGCGGTTGAAGCG
>RGES01000511.1 GCA_009917805.1 Verrucomicrobiota bacterium | reverse complement strand
CCAAGACTCCAAGCACACACCAGATTAAAATACTCATTGGCCATCTCCCATGATCTGACGTTGGCCAAGTGGGGTAGTCACGGTTTGTTGGTCCAGCAGAGTGTAACTTTCGGGGGGTGTTTACAACAACACCAAAATAACCCACAACACCCCCATAATGAGCCACAAGCACCACCCCAAGGAGGCCCGGATCCGGGCCGTCCAGCAGCAGGACGGAGGCCGGCCGGCCTCCGAGATCTGCAAGGAGATGAACATCACCCCAGGCACCCTGAAGCGTTGGCGGGACCAGCTGCACCTGCTGGCGCCCTCCGATGCGGCCCTCATCCGGGAGCAGGAGAAGATGATCGAGCACATGGCCCGCGTCGTGGCCGAGCAGGCCGTCAAGCTCCGGATCATGGAGATCGCCCTCCAAAAAAAACGCTAAGCCCTGGGGAGGTCAGGCAAGTCGCCTTGGAGGTCGCCGCGGAGCTCTCGCCCGCGGCGGTCAAGGCGCTGGCAAGAGCGGCGGCCGGGCCGGAAGGCCGGGTCGTCCGCCGGTTGCCGGCGGCCTCCGAGCGCCTCGTCTGCCGGACGCTGGCCGCCAACCGCAACGCCCTCCGCTACCGCCCGCGCCTGAGCGCGACGGCGCGCGAGATCCGCACGGCTGTCATCAAGTTGTCCGACTGTTATCCGACCCAGGGCCACCGCAAGATCCTCAGCCACATGAAGGCCCTCGGCCTGCATGTCGGCCTGCGCCAGGTGCGCAGGATACGCCGCAAACACGGGCTCCAAGGCGAGGCCCCGAAGGCCGGCGTCCGCCGCCGTGGACGCACCACGAGCACGCATGTGGGCGAAGCCACCCGACCCAACCAAGTCTGGGCCTGGGACTTCGTGATGCTCCGCACAAGGAAGGGACGCGCCCTGCGCGTCCTCTTCATCATCGACGAGTACACCAAGCGCATCGTGGCCTCCTACATGGCCCCTGCCATCAAGCAGGAGGACGTCGCCCGCGTCCTCCTCGAGGCCATGATCCGGGAGCAGGCCCAACCCGAGAACGTCAGGTCCGACAA
>RGES01000052.1 GCA_009917805.1 Verrucomicrobiota bacterium | reverse complement strand
GCGGATGGCGACGGCGCCCTTGACGGCGCGTTCGAAGGTCAGGTCATAGACGTCGCTCTTCGTGATGTCGCCGCCGCCGAGGATGAAGCCGTCGGGCTGCACGTCGAGGGTGGGCAGGGTGGACTTGAGCTTGCTCGGGGTGACGGTCTCCCACTTAGAAGCGCGCTGGCTTTCCTGGTTGAGCCATTCTCCGAAACGTTTTTCCACGGCGGCGGCGCCTCCGGGGAACTTGCTTTCGAGCGAATCTTCGGCGACGCGGACTCGCTTCGCATGGTCGGCCAGCCTGGCTTCCAGGTCGGCGGGCGGAATGTTGTACGTCGGTTCGTCGGCGTTGTTGAGCAGCGCCATGACGGAGTAATAATCCGTATGCAGGACCGGGTCGTATTTGTGCGTATGGCACTGGGCGCAGTTGAGCGTGAGTCCCATCCAGGTGGCGCCGGTGACGCCGACGCGGTCGACCATGGCGTAGAAGCGGTATTCGTTCGGGTCGGCGCCGCCTTCCTCGTTGAGCATCGAATTACGATGGAAGCCCGTGGCGACGAGGTCGTCGGGCGTGGCGCCGGGGAGGAGGTCTCCGGCGAGCTGCTTGATGCTGAACTGGTCGTAGGGCAGGTCGGCGTTGAGGGCCTTCACGACCCAGTCGCGGTAAGGCCAGATGGAGCGCGGGCGGTCTTTCTCGAAACCGTTGGTGTCGGCGTAGCGGGCGAGGTCGAGCCAGCGACGGGCCCAGCGTTCGCCGTAGCGCGGCGAGGCGAGCAGGCGATCGACGAGCTTTTCGTAAGCATCGGGGGATTTGTCGTTAACGAAGGCGTCGGCTTCCTCCGGCGTCGGCGGCACGCCGGTGAGGTCGAGGGAGACGCGGCGGATGAGGACGTAGCGGTCGGCCTCAGGCGAGGGCTTGAGGCCTTCCTTGGCGAGTCGGGCGCGGACGAAGGCGTCGATGGGATGGACGCCAGCCTGCGGCAAGGGCACCTGCTTCGGCGCGGAGAAAGCCCAGTGGGCCTGATATTGGCCGCCTTCGGCGATCCAGGCGCGGAGTACGGCCTTCTCCTTCTCGGACATCGGCTTCTTGGTCTCCGGCGGGGGCATGAGCTCGTCCTCGTCGTGTGAGAAGATGCGGCGGACGACCTCGCTCTTGTCCGGCTGTCCGGCGACGATGGCGAGTTCGCCGGACTTGCCTTTGCCGTGGGCGGATTCCGGAAGATCGAGGCGCAGCTTTGCCTTGCGGGAATGCTCATCCATGCCGTGGCAGGCGAAGCAGTGCTGGGCGAGGATCGGGCGGACTTCCTGGTTGAAGTCGACGGCGCCGGCCGGGGCGACGGCCATGGCGAGCAGGCAAGCGGACGAGAGGCGGAGCATGAGGCGGGGCCGAGCGGGGTCTCGGTCTACGGTTGAGACAATTCGGACCGCGGGAGGTTGCGAGCAATTAGCGGGAAATGCTTCGCGATTGCGACCTCCGGCAGGCCGCCTAGATTGCCGTGCGTGCGCTCCCGCCTCGGCATTTGTCTTCTTATGATCACGGGCGTGCTCCGGGCCGAGACCCCGAAGCCCTTGCTGGCTCCCGGGGAAGGCATCGACGCATGGAAGACGAAGCGGGAAGCGCTTTTGGCCCGTTGGGAGCAGGCGCTGGGGTCGAGGGGAAACTCCGATCCTCGTGTGCTCGAGGACTATCGGGCTGAACCCGTGGAGATCTTCATCACGTCGGAGTTCAAGGGCGTCCTCCTGCGCCAGCGCACGGGACCGGACACCTGGCAGCGGGTCCTCCTCATGGAGCCTTTGAAGCTTAAGGGACGGACGGCCGGGGTGGTGGTGCCTTTCTACGACCCGGACCGTATGTGCGGTTATGACCTTAAGACCAAGGCGAGGCTAGGCCCTGAGCGGTGAGCAGGCCGCGAGCAAGGGCGGCATGGGTGTCTGGCGCGACGCCGCCGCGAAGCTCGCGAAGCAGCATCCGCAGTGGACGGGGATGGGCAAGCTGACCCATGACACCCGGCTGGCGGCGGAAGCCTTGCGTGGGTGCGACAGCGTCGACCCCGGGCGCATCGCGGTGATGGGCCATTCGCTCGGCGGCAAGATGGCTTTCTACGCGGGCTGCCTCGATTCCCGTTTCAAGGCGGCCGTCGCGAGCGATTTCGGCATCGCGTGGGATTCGACCAACTGGGGTGACGCGTGGTATTTTGGTCCCAGGCTCAAGACGATGCGGGCGGAGGGGCTGTCGCACGAGCAACTGCTCGCCTGCGCCGCGCCGACCGCCTTCTTCCTGATCGCCGGACAATATGACAGCCAGGCCGCCAGCTGGCCTTACCTCGCCGAGGCGCGCAAGGTGCACCTTACGGCAAGGAGGATTCCATCGAGATGTTCGATCATCACACCGGACATCAGCCCTCTTGGGATGCCTTGAAGTCCGCTTATCTCTGGCTTGCCCGGAAGATGGACATGCCTCGGCCGGATTTCACATATCTCGACGGGCTCGCGCGCGAGCAGGCCAAGGCCGCCAAGTAGGCGTCACTTCTTTTTCTTCTTCGCGCCGCCCTGGGTGGCGTTGGCGCCGAGCGTCGGGCCGTTGTCAGCGGGCATCGAGCGTTGCCAGGCCAGAACGGCGGCAATCAGGCTTTCGGTGACGGCGGTCTCTTGGGCGGCGAGGTTGTTCGTCTCACCTAGGTCCTTCGAGAGGTCGTACAGTAACGGTTTGGAGCCATCATATTCGCAGAGTAGTTTCCAATTGCCTACGCGCACGGCGAGGTCGGGTTGAGGGTCGGGCAGGGCGGGTAGCCAGACCTTCCGTTCCGGGGGTCGACGCCAACAGATCGCGCCAGGATGCGATGCGGAGGCGCGGCCGAGCAGGGTCGACGAAAGATCGGCGCCGTCGAGGCCACTCGGGGAAGCCGCGCCGGCGAGATGGGCCAGGGAGGGTGCGAGGTCGATCGCGGCGAAGACCGAGGAACCGTCGAGCGTGCCGACCTTGGCTTTGTCCATGAGCCCGGGGGCCCAGACCACGAGCGAGGAGCGGATGCCGCCTTCGAAGAGCTGGGATTTCTTGCCGCGGAAGGGGCCGGCGCTGCCGGCGCCCGGCTCGGGGCCGTTATCGGAGCAGATCACGAACACCGTGTTGTCGCGCAGGGCGGCGTCGGCGCGGACCCGCTCGAAGAGGCGACCAAGCTGCCGGTCCATCTCTTCCAGGACGGCGAGGTAGATCTGGTGTTTCTCCGGAGACCATTTCTCGAGCGGCGGAAAATAGGGGCTGTGGACATCGTCGGGCCAGAGGTCGACGTAGAAGGGCTGCCGCTTCGCGGCGGCCTGATCGATGAATTTCAGGGCCGCGTCGGCGTAGCCCGTCGTGATCTCCGTGCGGTTCATCCAGGTCACCGGTCCGCCGAGGCGTTCCGCGTCCGCCCAGATCTTCTTCGGCTCCTTGTCGCCGGGCTTCAACGTGAGCGGCAACAGCTTAGGGCCCATGCCCTCGAAGTTCGTCAGCGAGGCGTCGTAGCCGTAGGCCGTGATGGCCGGGGCATCATCGACGTCGCGTTGGCCGCCGAGGTGCCATTTGCCGAAATGTCCGGTGGCATAGCCGGCTTCTTTGAGCGTCCGGGCGAGGGTCGGAGCCTTCAGGTCGAGCCACTGGGCGTTGCCGCGGCGGAGGTTCTCGGCCCGGTTGTCCAGGTAGGAGTTGATCCGCCAGCGCTGCGGGTATTGGCCGGTCACGAAGGCGCAGCGGGAGGGCGAGCAGATCGGGGCGTTGACGTAGAACTGGGAGAAGCGGAGGCCCTCGGCCGCCATCCGGTCGATGTTCGGCGTCTTGGCTTCCCGGTTGCCGAAGCAAGAGAAGTCGCCCCAGCCCATGTCGTCGATCAGCAGGAAGACGATGTTGGGCTGCGGCTGCCCGTGGCAGGGCGTCGATGCCGAGACGAGCAGGAGGATCGCCGGTAAGAGGATGCTGAGCCAACGCCTCGGCATCGTCATCAGCGGCTGCGGCCGGCGGCCTGGATGTCGGCCAGCGTCTTCGCCATCTTCGCGACGACCTCGGGATGCTGTTCGGCGACGTTGGTGGTCTCGCTCAGGTCTTTGCCCAGGTCGTAGAGCTCCGGCTTGCGGGTGCCCTTGGCCTTGGCTTTTTCCTGGTTCTTCTTGCCTGCGCCCGGACCGACGAAGAGGTACTTCCAGTCTCCTGAGCGCAGGGCGAGGACGTTGCCATGTTCGACCAACGTCGTCCGGCCGGGTTTGCCTTCGAGCAACGCAGGCAGCACGTCCTGGCTGTCGGGTGCGTCGGCTTCGGCCAATTTCTGCCGGGTCAGGCTGGCGAGGGTCGAGAGCATGTCGACGTGGGAGACCAGCGCACCGGAGGTGCCGGGACGGATGTGTCCCGGCCAGCGCGCGATGAACGGCACGCGGGTGCCGCCTTCGTAGGCCGAGCCTTTGTTGCCGCGCAGGACCCCGTTATGGGCGTGGCCGTTGTTGGTCTTCCCGTCGCCGCTGTTGACGTTGTCGGTGGGGCCGTTGGTGTCGAGCACGCCGCCGTTGTCGCTCGTCACGATCACCAACGTGTTGTCCGTGAGCTTGAGGCGGTCGAGCGTGTCGAGGACGCGGCCGAGCGTCCAGTCGAAGGAGTGCACGGCGTCGCCGCGGATGCCGGCGTCGCTGGTGCCGCGGAAGCGCGAATGCGGGACGCGGGGCACGTGGATGTCATGCGTGGCGAGGTAGAGGAAGAAGGGCTTGGCCTGGTTGTCTTCGATGAACTTGATGCTCTTTTCGGCGAGCACGTCGGCGATCAGGTCGTCTTTCCAGAGCGCGGCCTTGCCGCCGAGCTGTTCGCCGATGCGCGGGATGCCGCCGACGAACGAGCGCGGTTCGCCGCGCTGCACCGCATAGTCGAGCTTGATGGGGTCGGCCGGGTCGAGGTTCACGACGCGATGGTTCTCGACCCAGACGCAGGGGGTGCGGTCGCCGGTGGCCGGGATGATCCAGGAATAATCGAAGCCTACCTCCAAGGGGCCGGGTTTGATCTCGGTGTTGTAGTCGGTCGGGGTCTTGCCCAGGCCGAGGTGCCACTTGCCGACGACCGCCGTCGCGTACCCTGCGCGCTTGAGCAGGGAAGGCACCGTGGTGCGGCCCGGCTCGATGATGAGGCCGGCGATGCCCGGCAGGATGCCCGTGCCTTGTTTGCGCCAGGCGTACTCGCCGGTCATGAAGGCGTAGCGGGTGGGCGTGCAGACGGCCGAGGGCGCGTGGGCGTCCGTGAAGCGCAGGCCTTGCGACGCCAGCCGGTCGGCGTTGGGGGTGCGGATCTTCGTGGCGCCGTAGCAGCCGAAATCGCCATAGCCGATGTCGTCGGCGAGGATGAAGATCACGTTGGGCGTCGACTCGGCCGCCGCGAGGCAAGCGCAGAGACCGGCGAGGAGGAGGTGCGGGAGGGTTTTCATTTCTTGGAGATGTCTGCGCCGGAGGGTGCGGCGCCTTTGAGCAGTTCGGCGAGCCGGGCGCGCATGGCCTTGACGCGGTCGGGCTGGGCGGCGGCCAGGTTCTTGGATTCCGAAGGATCGTCGGCGAGGTTGTAGAGCGCCACCGGCTCATACTTCCCGGCGGCAGCCTTGCCTTTCTTTTTCGCTTTCGTGGCGCCATCGTCTTCGCCGCTATCGGCGTCGGCGTTCCCGCTCACCATCAGTTTCCAATCGCCCATGCGGACCGCGGCGCGCGTCGGGCCTTGGGTCGAGACGGAAAGGATGGCGTCGTGCGGCGTGGGCGCGCCTTTGGTCAGCATCGGCCAGACGTCGAGTCCGTCGACCGGCAGCTTCTGGTCGAGGGTGCCGCCGGCGAGTTTGATCAGCGTCGGATACCAGTCGACCATGTGCATGGGCTGGGTCACGTGTTTGTCCGCCGGGATGCGACCCGGCCAGGTGGCGAAGGCCGCGGCCCGGGTGCCGCCTTCGTAGATCGAGCCTTTGAAATCGCGGAGGGGCGTGTTGTCGCCGGGCGGCGGGCCGCCGTTGTCGCTGGAGAAGACGATGAGCGTGTTCTCCAGGCGTCCGGACTTCCTGAGCGCGTCTTCGATCTTGCCGATGGCTTCGTCGACGGCGGCGAGCATGCCGGCCAGTTTCTGGCGATTGCCTTTAAGCGCTGCGTAGGGCTTGAGGTAGCTTTCCGGCACCTGGAAAGGGCTGTGGACGCCATTGAAAGGGACGTAGAGGAAGAGGGGTTTATCGTTGCCGGTCTCCGCGATCACCTTGCAGGCCTCGGCGGTGATCAGGTGGGTGGTGTAACCTTCCTCCTTGAGCGGCACGCCGTCGCGATACCAGTCGAGCTTGTTCTGCCGCTCATGGGTGAAGTAGTCCAGCATGCCGAAGAAATGGCCATACTGGTGATCGAAGCCGCGTGCGTTCGGCTGGTAGGCTTTCTCGAATTCGCCGAGGTGCCACTTGCCGGTGAGGGCGGTGCGATAGCCGGCGGAGCGGAGGGCGTCGGCCAGCGTGCGTTCGGCGAGCGGCAGACCCCAGGGCGCACCGGGCGACACGATCGTGTAGACGCCGGTATGGGTCGGATAGCGGCCGGTCAGCAGGGTGGAGCGGGTCGGGGAGCAGACCGGTTGGACGTAATGGCTTTCGATGATCGCGCCGCTCTTGGCGAGCCGGTCGATGTTCGGCGTCTTGATCTGCTTGCCGCCGTTGAAGCCGCAGTCCGCGTAGCCGAGGTCGTCGATCAGGAAGAAGACGATGTTCGGCTTCTTCTCCGCGGTCTCAGCGTGAGCATGGACTGCGCAAAGGCAGGCGATGGCGGCTAGTATGGGGCGGAGTAGCATGGGGTATGACCATGCAACACCGCCAACCGCCAAAGGTTCAGCTGAAGTTCGGCTTAACGTCCGACCGGTAGCCACTGCACGGCGTCGACGATCACGTGGCCGTCGGTGCCGGCGTTGGAGATCTCGACCCAGCCGTCCTTGCCGGTGGCGAACTCGAAGGTGCCGACGACATGGAAGGGCCCGTCGCTCTTCGGCTTGAGCTTCTGGTTCACGAGGACATTGGTCTCGCCGCCGGAGTGATGGATGGTGACCGGAACGTTGGTCGCGCGGTTGCCGTTCACGCTGTAGGACACGGCGACCCGATACTTGCCGGCGGCGGGCAGGGCAGGGGTGAAGCGGGCGGACATCGCGCCTTTCTCGGCGTTGCCATCGTGGCGGTAGCCGTCGCCGACGAAGTTACCCGACACATGGCCGGTCTGATCGAAGCCTTTGAGCACGGCTTCGCCGTCGTCGACGACGATACCGGGTAGCTTCGACTTATCGAGACCCTGTCCACCGCCGGCCGAAGGCGCGGCGACGAAGTCGAGCATCTGGCCGGAAGCGAGGAGGCGTTCCTTGAGCGCACCGTAGTCGACGTCCTGGACGGTGATGCCTCGTTCGATGGCGAGGCCGGCCGCGGTGGCGGCGGACTGGCCCAGGACCATGAAGACGGGCTCCATGCGGATGGAGCCGTAGGCGATGTGGCTGGCGCTGAGGCAGACCGGCACGAGCAGGTTGGTGCATTCCGAGGCCTTGGGGCGGAGGCTGCGATAGCTGACGGGGTAGGGCTTGCTGCCGACCTGGACGTCGCCCTCGTTGCGCACGAAGCCTTCCTTGGTCACGAAGCGCTGGATGTGGTGCGAGTCCATGTTGTAGGCGCCCATGCCGACGGAGTCCTCGATGACTTCGACGCGACGGCAGTTCTTCTCGGACATCACGTAGTCGGAGATCATGCGGCGGGCTTCGCGGACGTAGAGCTGACGGGGCCAGTTGCCGTTATCGAGGAACTCGTCCTTCGCCAGGCCGAGGCGCTGGAAGGCCAGTCGCATCTTCTCCGGCACGCGGGGATGGTAGGCGTAGGTCCACATCAGCCCCTTCTGCCAATCTTCGTGTGCCTGCCAGATCTTGGCGCGGGTGGCGTAGTCGGCTTCGGCGTAGTCCCAGTTCTGGCCGATGAAGTCGGTGCTGATCGCGAAGTTGTTGTTCGTGTCGGTTTTCCGGTTCGGCATCGGCGTCGGCGCCCAGGAGATGCGGTCCTCGCCCGCTTCGGCGTTGCGGAGGGCGAGTTCATACCAGCGCTCGTCGTAGTTGGCCGGCTTCTCCCAGTCGCGGCGGTTGGCCGGGACGTCCGTCGTGCACATGCGGAAGTTATAGGCCTGGACCTTGCGGTCGCCGGAGCCGTCGGGTCCGGGGGCTTCCTTCTCGATGCCGGGCAGCAGGCCGCTGGCGGGGTCGCCCTTCTTCACGTAGGGGTCGACGTTC
>RGES01000510.1 GCA_009917805.1 Verrucomicrobiota bacterium | reverse complement strand
AAGATCGCGCCGCGCATCAGCGCTTCGCCCGCCGCTGGCGCACGGCCTCGAACAGGCAGATCGCGGCGGCGTTGGAGACGTTGAGCGAATCGGACAGGCCGGCCTGCGGGATGGAGATCTTCTCATCCGCACCTTTGAGCCAGAAATCCGACAGGCCGTCTTTTTCGGACCCCAGCAGCAGGGCTACCGGCCCGCGGCAATCGACATCCCAATAGTCCTTGGTGGCGGCCGGCGAGGTCGCGAGCGAGCGGACACCCTTGGCCTTCATCCAGGCGGCGGCCTCCTGCGAGGTACAGACGGCCACGGGCATGGAGAAAAGCGCCCCCTGCGAGGAGCGAACGACGTTCGGATTGAAGACGTCGGTGATGGGATCGCAGACGATGAGCGCGTCGCAGCCGGCGGAATCGGCCGTACGGAGCAAGGCGCCGAGGTTGCCTGGCTTCTCGACCGATTCGGCGACGAGCAGGAGAGGGTTGGCCGAGGGCTTGAGCTGGCCGAGGGAGCAATCCCAGGTCTTCGCGACGCCGAGCAGGCCGTCCGGACCTTCGCGTCCGCTGACCTTCTCGAAGGCGGATTCGCCCAGTTCGCAGCAGTCGATGCCGGCGACGCGGGCGTTGGTGACGAGTTCGGCGGCTTCGGAACCACGGAACATCGACGGGCAGAAATAGATCTCGAGGACCTCGACCTTGCGCTCGAGGGCGCGGGAGAGCTCCCGGAGGCCTTCGGCGATGAACAGACCGCGGGCTTCGCGCTCGGCACGGTCCCGCAGGCGGGCCAGCGCCTGCACGCGGGGGTTCTGTCGGCTCTGGATGACCTCGTCGGGCACGGGCGAAGTGAGAACCAAGGGAAGCCGAAGGGCAAGGATAGGCCTTCGGCAGGGATAAGTCTCGACCTCTCCGCCGGGAGGCGGACTTTATCGCCATGTCCGAATTCGAGCCGCCTCAGTCCCGCAAACCCGACGCCTCCAAGTTCCGGCCCGGCAAGTTCACCTACCACCAGGAGATCGAGGTCGAGATCGCGAGCCTGACGAACCTCGGCGAAGGCGTGGCC
>RGES01000509.1 GCA_009917805.1 Verrucomicrobiota bacterium | reverse complement strand
GGCAGGCCCGCCCTTCCCTTCCAGCCTTTTTGCGGGCGTATGACACCGCTTGCCTCCCCTCCCCTCGCCCCTTGGGATGACCTCGGCTCACGCCCACTTATGTCCGCCTCCGAGACCATCGTCGCCGCCGCGACACCTGCCGGCCGTTCGGCCCTGGCGGTCGTGCGCGTGGACGGACCGCTCGCCGCGGCCATCGCGCACGCCGCGCTCGCGCGGAAGACCCCGCTCGCCGAGAAGACCTCGACGCTCGGCATCTGGCGGAACCAGGACGGCGAGGCCATCGACCAGGTCGTCGCCGTCCTCTGGCATGCCGGCCGCTCCTTCACCGGCAACGACTCGCTGGAGATCACCTGCCACGGCAACCCGCTGCTCGTGCGTCGCATCACGGAGGACTGCCTCGCGCGCGGCGGCCGGCTTGCCGAGCCCGGCGAGTTCACGCGCCGCTCCTACCTCGCCGGCCGCATCGACCTCACGCAGGCCGAGGCCGTCGCCGACCTGATCCACGCCAGCTCCGAGCGCGCGCTCGCCTCCGCGCGCCGCATGCTCGCCGGCGAGCTCGGCCGGCACGTCGCGCGCTGGACCGACCGCACGCTGCAGATCCTCGCCGAACTCGAGGCGCACATCGATTTCCCCGAGGAAGACCTGCCGCCCGAGGACCCGCGCGGACCAGCGGCCCGCTTGGTCGAAATCGCGTCAGAACTTTCCCATTACGCCCGCACGGCCAAGCACGACGGCGCCCTGCGCGCCGGCCTGCGCGTCGCCGTCGTCGGCGCGCCCAACGCCGGCAAGTCGAGCCTGCTCAACGCGCTCGCCGGCGCCGACCGCGCGATCGTGAGCCCCGAAGCCGGGACGACGCGCGACTACCTCGAGGCGCCGGTCGCCGGGCTGCCGCTCGCGGTCACCGCGATCGACACCGCGGGCCTGCGCGCCGGCGGTTCGACGCTCGAGAACCTCGGCATGGCCCGCTCGCTCGAGCAGGCGCGCGGCGCGCACCTGCTCCTGCTCGTCGTCGACGCCTCCGCGGAGCCCCCTGCCCTGCCGGCCGAACTC
>RGES01000508.1 GCA_009917805.1 Verrucomicrobiota bacterium | reverse complement strand
CCCGTCAGGAGATTCGTGATCGTCACCGTGCCACCGGAGACATTGCCCGTGAGGGCGGCCGCATTGACCGTGCCACCAGTGATGTTGGCGCCGAGGGCGCCGACCACCGTGACGTTGCCGACGGAGACGCCGCCGGTGATATCGGCATCCGAGCCAAAGCGGGTCTTGCCGGCGCCGGTGAGCGAGGCGAGCGTGACGGTTCCGGTAGAGGCGGAGAAGTTAAGGGCGTCGGTCGTGGTGCCGGCGTTGGTAATCGCGCCGGTGATTGTCAGACCAGCGCCGGAGATCGTGGCGGAAGCCGAAGCATCGAGGCTCAAGGTGGCCGCGGCGTTATAATCAGCCGCCGCCAGTATGGCGCCGTTGATCGTGATGCCCGAGGTGCCGGCCAACGCGCCGGAGGCGGTGGTGAGCGTGCCGGCCGAGACCAGCGTGGCTCCGGCGTAATCGTTCGCGCCGGAGAGCGTCAGGTTGTTGCCCGAGAGCTTCGTGAAGCCGCCCGTGCCCGTGATCTTGTTGGCGAAGGTCAGGTCGTCGCTGCGGCTGATGGCGAAGGTCGCGTTATTGGTCACGTCGCCCGCGGCGAGCGAGCCCGACGTGCCGCCGTTGCCGAGCTGGAGCGTGCCGGACGAGATCGTGGTGCCGCCGGCGTAGGTGTTGGCGCCGGTCAGGATGAGCGTGCCCGCGGTGGCCTTGGTCAGGCTTCCGGTGGAGCCGGAGATCACACCGCCGAAGGTACCGTCGTTGACCGTCAGGGCGGTCGAGCTGCCCAGGGCGACCGTGCCGCCGTTGAGCGTGCCGATCGAAGCCGTGGCGCCGTTGAGGTTGAGCGTGCCGTTCGAGACGGTCGTCAGCGTGGCCACGCCGCCCACGGTGGTCGTGCCGCCGGAGATAGTCGTCACGGTGGCGGCGCCCGTAATCGTGTTGGCACCGCCGGAGACGGCGGCGGAAGTGAGGGAGCCGAGGGCGTTGGTGCCCGCGGAGATCGCGCCGGTCAGGAGACCGGAAACCGTGACGGAGCTGCTGACATCGCCCGTCATCGAACCGGCCGAG
>RGES01000507.1 GCA_009917805.1 Verrucomicrobiota bacterium | reverse complement strand
TTCCCCCGCCGCGCTTCCATACTCCATACTCGATACTCCATACTCTAATCTTACTCTGTCATTATACCGCTTCAAGTTTGCCAGGTTTTCGGATTCCGGCAGGATGATGGCATGAGCCTCACCCCCGAAGAAAAGCAGCTTAATGACGCCTTCGCGATCGCGGCCGACGTCCATCGTAACCAGGTCCGCAAGGACCCCGACGGCCGCCCCTACCTCTGCCACGTCCTCGACGTGGTGAACGCGATCCCTAAGGAAAAGCATCTCGAGCGCCTGGTCGCCGCGTTGCATGATACGATCGAGGATGTCGCTGATAAAAACGACAGCCCCGAAGTCGCCCAACAGAAGCGCCACGCGCTGAAGCTGATCATCGGCCTGCAATTCGGGCCCGCCGTCCTCGCCGGCGTCGAGGCGATGACCCACCTCAAGCCCGAAGGACTCTCGGAAGAAGCCGAGCTCGCCCACTACATCGACTACGTCAAGACGAGCGTACTCGCCAACGAGGCGGCCATCCCCGTCAAGATCGTCGATAACTATGTGAACATGAAGGACCGCGTGGCCCAGTTCGTGGCCGGCGGCAAGGATGCCGAAAACGCCCGACGGAAACTCCACCAGTACGCCAGCTCGATCGTGGAGCTGACGAGGAAGTGAGCCAGGTAGGGGCGTGCGGCCCGCGCGCCCGAGACGGTTACCGGCCCCTAGGTAGGGCCGACCATCCTTGGTCGGCCGCGGTCGAGCAGGGATGCTCGACCCTACCCAAGACAACGGACGACCGGGCCGGTCGTCCCTACCCTTGGCCGTAAGGCGGGTGTCCGTCGACGAGGAGGATGCCGTCGCCGTAATCGATCAGCTGCGAGCCGTCCGTAAACAGGAGGGACTGGAGCCAGGCGTTGTCGCCGGGCGGAGGTTCCGGCGCCGAGGCGTCGGGATGATCGGATGGATTGTTCATGTTGATTTAAAGTGGTTGGCCCTGCGGGATTCGAACCCGCGACTTGCGGATTATGAGCCCGCTGTTCTGACCAGCTGAACTAAGGGCCTGGAAGGGATAAACAA
>RGES01000506.1 GCA_009917805.1 Verrucomicrobiota bacterium | reverse complement strand
TTTGCACGGCCTTTAGCGTAGGTCTCCGGCCCTCCCTATACTCGATACTCTCTTTCGCTCGTGTCCCCCATCCGTCACATCGTCTATGAATGCCTGCCCGGCGCTTATGCCGGAGGGGTGCAGAAGATGGTGTTCGAGCTGGCCTCTGCGCAACGCCGGACGGGCGCCGATGTCGAGGTCTGGACCGTCTTCTTCCATCCGCATGGGGCGTTGGATCCGGTCCTCTTCGCCGGCTGGTCGCTCAAGTCGCTGAAGAAGCGGCTCTACCATCGCTTCATCGGCCGGCCGGACCTGCACGCCGCCACGGGCGTCTTCGCCCTCACGCCGCTCGAGGCCGAGCAGCTGACCGAGCTCGGCGTCAGCCGGCACGTCCATGTCATCCCCAACGGCATCGCGCCGGTGGCGGGTGCTTCCGCCGACGCCGTGCGGGCGTTCCGTGCCGCGCATGGCATCGAACCTTCCGCCCGCGTGCTGCTCTTCGTCGGTCGCATCATGCCGAAGAAGCGGTTGGAAGACATTATCGTCGCCTTCGCGATGCTGCGGGTCGATTTTCCGGACCTCGTCCTGGCCATCGCCGGCAACGTGGTCGCCACGCGGGGCTGCTACATGCGCGCCGCGGCCGAAGCCGGCGCGCTGATCGAGTGCGAACAAGGCGCGGCGCCCGTCGCCGACGCCTTGCGTCCTATCCTGGAAGACGCGGCGTTGGCGGCGCGCCTCCGCGAACGTGCCCGCGCTTACGCCGCTTCCGAACACGACTGGAACCAGATCGCCGCCCGGATGCGGGAAGCCTACGCCCTTCGTTGAACCTACGCCTCTCGCTTGCCCCCCTTGCCAGCGTGCCAACGTGCCCGCTTGCCCCCTCGACTTAGCCCATGCACTCCTCTCTCCATAACATCCGCGTCGCCGGCATCGCCGTGACGACGGGGTCGGTCGCGCGCGATTTCATCACGGACGGATTGGCCGCGGGCGTCGATCGGGCCGCGCTGGAGCGGACCGCGAAGACCGTCGGGCTCCGTGAGCGACGCGTGGCCTCGGCCGGGGTCACCGCCCT
>RGES01000505.1 GCA_009917805.1 Verrucomicrobiota bacterium | reverse complement strand
TCGCGGATGTAGGTGCCTTCGCGGGCAAGCCAGAGCACGATCGCCTTGGAGCCGACGGCGCCTACACCTCCAACAGCGTCTCCGACCGCGCCTACGCCTGGGATCGCACCAAGAAGTGCATCGACATCGCCAACGCCGTCGGCTCCAAGGCCATCGTGCTCTGGCTCGCCCGCGAAGGCACCTACATCCGCGAAGCCAAGGACGCCAAGCTGGCCTACCAGCGCCTGCTCGAGACGGTCAACGCGATGCTCGACTACGACAAGAACATCGAGATCTGGATCGAGCCGAAGCCGAATGAGCCGACCGACCAGGCCTATGTGCCCACCATCGGCCACGCCCTCACCCTCTCCTACGCCTCCAAGGACCACAAGCGCGTCAAGGGCCTCATCGAGTCCGCCCACGCCATGCTCGCCGGCCTCGACGCCAGCGACGAGATGGCCTTCGCCCTCGCCCACGACAAACTCGCGAGCGTCCATCTCAATGACCAGAAGGCAGGATCTTCTGAAGATCGCCATCGACCATGTAGCCGCCCGCGATGGCGTTGGGCTGGAAGACGAGCGGCTCCACCATCATCGGCATGCCGTAGTAATCGGCCTGGGGCTTGAGCTTGAGGATGTTCTCGACGCACTGCGCGGTCACGTCGGGCGCGCCGGGGATCTGGAAGAGGTTCACGCAGACGCACGCGGCGTCGAGGCGGACGGCCTGGAGCATCGTCTCCTCGATCATCAGGCTGAATGCCGTGGCCGGGAGTTCCTTGCCGTAGACGTTGGCCGTATCGGTGCGCAGGACGAGGGCCGGCTTCTGCTTGCCCGGGATGGACTGCAGGTGGCGGGCCTGGCCGACGGTCAGCTGGATGGCGTCGGGACCGGCGTCCACGAGCGTGGCGACGACCTGGCGCATGTCTTCGATGCCCTGCAGGAAGCCGGGCTGGTTGAAGAAGCCGTGGTCGACGGCGACGTCGAAGCAGCGCTTGGACGAGGCGTTGAAGAGGCGGTTGAGGCGATACTGCTTCATGAGGGTTGGCGGAGGCGGGACTTACTTCAGTCCCATGATGTGTTTCAGGATA
>RGES01000504.1 GCA_009917805.1 Verrucomicrobiota bacterium | reverse complement strand
CTCCGTCGAGGAGCTGGCCGCCCTCGTCCCCGCCGACTTCCGCGGCGAGGTGCGGCGCGCGTCGGTCGCCGAACTTTTCCCCTCGCCGGCCACGTGCGTCGCCGACGGCGAGACGATCGTCGTGCTCGGCTCGCTTTATCTCGTCGGCGAAGTCCTCGCGCGCCTGCGCGGCCACGGACTCCCCGACGCGTGGCAGGATCGCCTGCCTTCCGCCCGATGACCGACTACTCTTTCGTCCCGCCCAGCAGCACCACGCCGAAGGTCGATCCGGCGGAACTGCCGAAGTGGCTGATTGAGGAAGACGACGACTACATGGTCTTCGACAAGCCGGGCTGGCTCGTGTGTCACCCGTCGAAGGACGGCCCGTGGTCGTCGCTCGTCGGCGCGGTGAAGGAATGGAAGCAGATGGACGTCTCGCACCTCGTGAGCCGCCTCGACCGCGAGACCAGCGGCGTGATCCTCATCGCGAAGCATTACGACGCCGCGTCGGCCGCGCAGACCGCGATGGAGCGTCGCATGGTGCTCAAGACCTACTACGCCTTGCTCAAGGGCGAGCTCAAGGAGCCCGTCATGGTGGACCAGCCGCTCGGTCCCGACGAGACCAGCCAGGTCGTCGTGAAGACCGCCGTGCGCACCGGTCCCGGCACGCTGCCCGCCGCGACGTTCTTCGAGCCCGTGCTCGTGCGCAACGGCTACACCCTCGCGCGCGTGCAGCCGCATACCGGCCGCAAGCACCAGATCCGCGCCCATGCCTTCTGGCTCGGGCTGCCCGTGATCGGCGACAAACTCTACGGCGGCGACGATTCGCTCTACATGGAATTCGTCGCGCATGGCTGGACCAAGCGCCTCGGCGCCGCGCTCGAGATGGGACGTCAGGCGTTGCACGCCGCCAAGCTCGAGTTCCGTTTCCCGCCGCGCATCACGCGGACTTTCACCGCGCCTCTCGCGCCGGATATGCGCGAGTTCGTCGTGAAGAAGATGGGGTTCAGCGAAGCGGAACTCGACGTAGCTTTGAAGGGTTAGAGTCCCGGAAACCATTTTCAGGTCTCGGGTCTCGGCCGTCGGG
>RGES01000503.1 GCA_009917805.1 Verrucomicrobiota bacterium | reverse complement strand
CAACGTCACCGGCGACGCCGTCGACGAACGCGGCCCGGTCGAGCACAGCAAGCGCTACCCGATCCACCGCCTGCCCCCGCCCCTCACCGAGCAGTCCACCTCCGCCGAGCTCCTCGGCACCGGCATCAAGGTCATCGACCTCATCTGTCCCTTCGTGAAGGGCGGCAAGGTCGGCGCCTTCGGCGGCGCCGGCGTCGGCAAGACCGTCGTCATCATGGAGCTCATCAACAACATCGCGATGAAGCAGGGCGGTTTCTCCGTCTTCGCCGGCGTCGGCGAGCGCTCCCGCGAAGGCAATGACCTCTACCACGAGATGTCCGAAGCGGGCGTCATCGACCAGAAGGACCTCTCGAAGTCCAAGGTCGCCCTCGTGTACGGCCAGATGAACGAACCGCCCGGCGCCCGTATGCGCGTCGCCCTCTCGGCCCTCGCGATGGCCGAATTCTTCCGCGACGAGCAGAACCGCGACGTGCTCCTCTTCGTCGACAACGTCTTCCGCTTCTCCCAGGCCGGTTCCGAAGTGTCCGCGCTCCTCGGTCGCTCCCCGTCCGCGGTGGGTTACCAGCCGACCCTCGCCTCCGAGATGGGCAACCTCCAGGAACGCATCACCTCGACCAAGAAGGGCTCGATCACGTCCTTCCAGGCGGTGTACGTCCCGGCGGACGACCTGACCGACCCGGCTCCGGCCAACACCTTCGCGCACCTTGACTCGACCGTCGTGCTCGAGCGCCGCATCGCCGAGCTGGGCATCTACCCGGCCGTCGACCCGCTCGCTTCCACCTCGACCGCGCTCGCTCCTGAGGTCGTTGGCGACCGCCACTTCCGCGTCGCCCGCGGCGTGCAGGGCCTCCTGCAGCGCTACAAGGACCTCCAGGACATCATCGCGATCCTGGGCCTCGACGAACTGTCCCCCGAGGACAAGCTCGTCGTCTTCCGCGCCCGTAAGGTGCAGAAGTTCCTCTCCCAGCCCTTCCACGTCGCGGAAATCTTCACGGGCTCGCCCGGCAAGTACGTCGCCCTCGACGACACGCTGCGCGGCTTCGAGATGATCCTCTCCGGCGAGCTCGA
>RGES01000502.1 GCA_009917805.1 Verrucomicrobiota bacterium | reverse complement strand
CGGAAGCGCGGGATGGTCCAGCGCACCCAGACGAAGAAGAACAGGAAGCAGCACAGCTTGAGGAAGAACGCGGCGACGCCGAGGAGCGGGGCGACCCAGCCCGCGCCGGCGGTCGGCAGGAACGGCAGGTGCCAGCCGCCGAGGAACATCAGGATGAAGAGCGACGAACCGATGACCATGTGGCTGTATTCGGCCACGAAGAAGATGCCGAACTTGAACGCGCCGTATTCGGTGTGGAACCCGCCCACGAGGTCGGTCTCGGATTCCGGCATGTCGAACGGATGGCGGTTGGTCTCGGCGAACACGCAGATCAGGAAGACCAGCGCGGCGACGGGCTGGGTGAAGAGGTTCCAGGCGAAGAAGCCCTGCTGACGGTCGACCATCGCGACGAGGCTGAGGCCGTGGTCTTCGCCGGGCACGGAGGTCGCGAGGAAGACGGTGAGCACCGAGAGGCCCATCGCGAGCTCGTAGGAGACGAGCTGGGCGGCGCCACGGACGGCGCCGAGGAAGGGGAACTTCGAGTTGGCGGACCAGCCGGCGAGGGCGATGCCGTAGACGCCGAGGGAACTGATCGCGAACATGAAGAGCACGCCGACGTCGGCGCCCTGCGTGAGGGAGATCGCGTAGCGCTTGCCCTCATGGACGAACTCGCCGAACGGCAGCATCACCAGCACGGCGAGCGCCGGCGCGAGGGCGACGATCGGGGCCAGGATGTAATACGGCTTACGGACGTGGCCGGGGAGGGCGTCTTCCTTGAAGAGGAACTTGCCCCCGTCGGCCGCAGGCTGGATGAAGCCGCCTTTCGCCAGGAAGGTCCCGACGAACGGGATCCAGCCGATGAGCGGATGCATGGTGCGGTTCGGACCGATGCGGCCCTGGATCCAGGCGGAAGCCTTGCGCTCGAGGAGCACGCTGTAGCCGGCGATCGTCATCACGATCAGGATCAACGTCACGCCGCGGGCCGCCGTGAAATACCAGGCGGGCGAGAGGACGAGGTCGTGGAGGAGTTTTTCCATGGTCGTCAGGGCTTAGGCGACGGCGACCGGGGCGAACTTCAGCAGCTTGCCTTCGGG
>RGES01000501.1 GCA_009917805.1 Verrucomicrobiota bacterium | reverse complement strand
CGACCGCAACGACCCGAAGAACCTCCACGTCTCCCTCACCGCCCCCGCCGACGCGGCCAGCTGGGAACAGGACCCCGACGTGCTCGACACCTGGGCCTCCTCCTGGCTCTGGTGCCTCGCGACCATCGGCTGGCGCAAGCCCGGCGAGACGACCGAAGAACTGAAGCACTGGTACCCGACCGGCGCCCTCGCCACCGGACCGGACATCATCTTCCTCTGGGTCGCCCGCATGATCATCGCGGGACTGGAGCTGCACGGCCCCGAGAAGAAGACGCTCACCGACGACGAGATCCGTCAGCGCATCCCGTTCAAGCGCGTCTACTTCAACGGCATCATCCGCGACAAGCTCGGCCGCAAGATGTCCAAGTCCCTCGGCAATTCGCCGGAACCGCTCGACCTCATCGCGAAGTTCGGCGCCGACGGCCTCCGCTTCGGCCTGCTCTCCATCGCCCCCAAGGGCCAGGACATCCTGTTCGACGAAGACCGCGTCGGCCAAGGCCGCAACTTCTGCAACAAGCTCTGGAACGCCGCCCGCTTCCGTCAGATGTCCGGCCCGATGGCCGACAATTCGACGCTCGCCGCCGTGGTGAGCCGGATCAAGGCCTCGCAGCTCGACGATGACGACTTCGCCATCCTCCAAGGCCTCGCCGAACTGACCGACAGCACGGCCAAGAACCTGGAAGAGCATGAGTTCACGGCCTACGCGCAAGGCCTCTACTCGTTCTTCTGGGGCGACTTCTGCGACTGGTACGTCGAAGCCTCCAAGGCCCGCCTGAAGGATCCGACCCTCGTCGACAACTGCCTCGCAGTCCAGGACCTGGTCCTGCGTCAGTTCCTCCTGCTCCTCCACCCGGTCGCTCCGTTCATCTCCGAAGAGCTCTGGCATCTCCTGGGTTACGGCACGGAAAAGGATTTCATCCAGAACCATCACACAGGTTCCGGCGGAGACCTGCTCCGCGTCCTCCGCGAGAGCGGCATCAAGCTGAGCGCCGCCAAGGTGGCCGACGTGGCCCTGCTCCGCGAATTCGTCGCCTCCGTCCGCGGCCTGAAGTCCCAGGCCAACCAGGCGACCCGTCGCGA
>RGES01000051.1 GCA_009917805.1 Verrucomicrobiota bacterium | reverse complement strand
CGTCGACGAAGAGCCAGAGCATGCCGCCTTTCTCGAGGTGACGGTAGCGGAAGGACATCGTCAGATCCTTGCCGTCGAGGGCCAGGTAGACCATCGGCGGGTACTTGCCGCCGCTGGCGCCGCGGGTCCACATCACGCCGTCGCGGATGGAGGTGTTCTTGTTCGGGATCGGCGTGAGGAACTTCTTCGCGTCGAAGTTCGAACCGAAGTCTTCGCGGACCGAGAAGGTTTCGACGGTCGCGCAGCCTGCGAGCAGCAGGGCACCAAGGGCGAGGGTAGGGTTCATTTTCCGGCCGGCTTCAGCTTGGCGATGAGGTAGGCCGTGGCGGAGTCGTGCTTCACGTCTTTCACGCCCTTGGTCGCGCAGTGTTCGGCCAGCTTCACGCCGAAGTTGGCCGTATGGGTCGGGTCTTTCTGGTTCTGGCCGATGGCCGGCGGCGCGCTGAAAGTCATGTAGATCGCGGGGTCGTCCGAACTTACCAAGGCATAGGGCGAATATTCGGCGATGAGCGGGAGGATCTTTTCACGGGCCGCCAGGAATTCGGCGAACGTCTTCAGTCCGAAGGCGTGACCGCCGTAGGTGCTGTTCGGGGTCCACTCCTTCATCTGGGCGGGGTCGAGCGTGGTCTGCGGGCCGGTGACGGCGGCGCAGGTGAGGCGGGTGGATTCGCGGGCGACGGGGTCGGCCGACTTCGGATCGGCGAGGTCGTCGTGGAACGCCAGCCAGAGGCTCGAGCAGGCGCCGGCGGAGCCGCCGGCCGCGCCGACGCGCGACTTGTCGAGGTTCCACTCCGCGGCCTTGCTGCGCACGAACTGCAACGCGCGGGCGGCGTCATGCAAAGGGGCCTTCACGGCGGGCGAAGTGTCGACCGCGGCGTCGCGCTTGATCAGGCGATAGTTGATGGATACCACGGAGATGCCGGCCTTGAGGAGCGTGTCGATGTCGGCGAAGCGCTCGGCGCGCTCCTTGCTGCCGCCGACCCAGCCGCCGCCGTGGATGATGAAGACCAGGGGCGTCGGGGCGGATGATTCGGCCTTCCAGAAGTCGAGCACGTGACGCTCATGTTCGCCGTAGCGGACGTTCGCCTCGGTAGGCTTGGGCACCTTGGCCGAATAGGCGTCGGCGGCCGGAGCCTTCGCCTTGGTTTTCGCCTTGGCCTTCGGGGCGTCCTGGGCGCCGAGCGACAGGGCGCAGGCGAGGGCGAGGAGGGTGAGCAGTCTCATGATGAGGTTTGAATCTTATTTGCCGGCGGCGACGAACTCTTCTTTCGAGAGGCGTCCGTCTTTGTCCTTGTCGAAGCGGACGAAGCGGGCCGGGGCGTCGGCCTGGTCGGCCATATGCGGGATGAATTCCTCCTTGCTCAGGAAGCCGTCGTTATCCTTGTCCCAACCGGCGAAGATCTTCGGTCGGTCGAGGGAGGCTTTCGTCTTGGCGCCTGTGCGCGGGGTCGTGCGCACGGCGCCGCCGGCGGCGAACTTGTCGCGGGCCGGGCTGGCGGGCAGGGTCTTGGCCCAGGCGAGCGCCTTGGCGGTGAGCTCCTTGACGACTTCGGGATGCGCCGCGGCGACATCGTTCTTTTCGGCGGCGTCCTTGGGGATGTCGAACAGCTGGGCGCCCTGACCGTCATGCTTCACGAAGAGTTTCCACTGTCCGTCGCGGACGCAGAGGGGCGGCGGCATGTAGCCGTCCTCGGGGCCTTGGACGCCGGAGATCCATTCCCAGTAGAGCGGGCGGGTGCGAGCGGCCGCGGCGGCGCCGAGCCAGAGGGCGGACTTGTCTTCGCCGTCGGGCGCGAGGGCGGCCGGGACTTTCACGCCGGCGAGGGCGGCGATGGTGGGGAGGAAATCGACCCCGCCGACGACGGCGTTTTCTTCCACGCGTCCGGCCGGCACCTTGCCGGGCCAGCGGACGAGACCGAAGGTGCGGACGCCGCCTTCATGCATGCTGCGTTTGCGGGCGCGAAGGGGGCCGGGGCTGCCGACGCCGGCGTTGGCGGCGTTGCCGATGCGGTAATCTTCGGGACCGTTGTCGCTGGAGAAGAAGATCAGCGTGTCGTTGGTCAGGCCCAGCTGGTCGAGGGAATCCAGCAGGCGGCCCACCTGGGTGTCGAGGTCGGTGACCGAAGCGCAGAAGACCTGCATCTGGGAGCGCAGGTCCTTGGCCTTGCCGAGGTATTTCTGCATCCATTCGCCGAAGGCCGGGTCATCCGCCTTGGGCTGAAGGTCGGCGTAGACCGCGAGCTGCTCGGGGGTCGGCTTAAGGGGGGCATGCGGGACGAGGGTCCAGAGGTTGACGTAGAACGGGCGATCTTTGTTCGCCTGGGCGAACTTGATCGTCTCGTCGACCATCAGCGCCGTCGAGCGTGCCCGGAAGTAGGGCTCCTTGCCTTCGTCGCCGAGCGACGGTCCGTTGGAGTTGACGGTCTTGGAGACATCGAATCCGTAGGCCTCCGGAGCCGGTGCGCCCGTCCCTTGTCCGAGGTGCCATTTGCCGAAGTGCGCGGTGGCGTAACCGGCTTGCTTCAGGAGGTCGGGCAGGGTGGTGACGTCGGCGTCGAGCCAGTCCGGCATCGAGCGAGCGGCGTTCTGATCATGCGAGGCGAAGTGGCCATGGATCAGGTGACGCGCCGGATAGTGGGAGGTCATGAACGCCGTACGGCTGGGCGAGCAGACCGTGGCGGCGACGTAGAACTGGCGGAACCAGGTCCCTTCCTTGGCCAGCCGGTCGAGGTTGGGCGTCTTGACGTACGGATGGCCGGCGAACTTCGCGTCCCCCCAGCCCAGGTCGTCGGTCAGGATGAAGATGACGTTGGGCGGGCGCGCGACGGCGGTCAGCGTGAGCAGGAGCAGTGAGAGCAGGGTGAGATAGGACTTCATCGGTGGGAATTCTTGGATGGCTTGCCTATGGGGCGACCTCAAGGATCCTTGGAGCTGTATTTCTCAGAATACCCTTGCGCCGAGGCGGGTGCCCGCTGGCGTTGTGATTCGTCGACTGGGCGGGCTTCGCCTGTGAACAGAGGTAAGATGAGGATACCATGGTTATTCGAAGTCGGATTTTGACAGAAAGCCGTCTGCGTTCCGGTCGAGGCGTTCGAACAGGCCGGCAGGTCCTTTGAATTGGCTGCGTTGTATGCGACCGTCATCCTCGACGCCTTCGATGCGTCGAAGCTTTTCCCAACTCATGCCGCCCGAAGCTTTCTTGGCCGCGGCTTTGCCTTGGGGTCCGGCGGGATCGACCGGGGCGAGGCTGTCGGAAGTCTTCGCCGGACCCAGGTTCGACGACGGAGGCGATGTCTTGAGCATTCGCTCGAAAAAGGCGGCTGCCATGGGTCCGATTTCCGGCCCGCCGAAGCCTTGGCCGTGCCCTGCGCCCTTGATGGTGTGAAAATGAACGTCCACCCCCGTCTTTTTCAGGGCGTCATAGAGGAGCTGGCTTTGGTTGATCGGCACGGTGGCGTCCTTGTCTCCGTGCAAGATGAGAAACGCCGGATCGTCCTTGCTCACGTAGGCGACGGGATTGGCCCGGGCGGCCCTCTCAGGGTTTTCCTTCACTGCGCCGCCGAGGAGCTTCGACTCGGGCGAGGTCGCCGCCGCGTGGCTTGCGTATCCCGGGGTGGTGACTAAGACCGTGAAGTCGGTCGGCCCGTAGTAGTCGCACACGGCCTGGACCCGGCTTGAGTGGCCAAGGTTCGCGCCGACGTCGAAAGCTTGGAAGTCTCCGCTGGTTCCGAGAAGTGCGACCAGGTGACCCCCGGCCGAGCTGCCCCAGGCGCCGAATCTTCCGGGATCAAGCCCGTATTCCTTGGCGTGCGCACGCAGCCAACGGACGGCCGCCTTGCAGTCCTCGATCTGCGCAGGGAAAGTCGCATGTCCGCTCAGGCGGTAGTTGATGCTTGCGATCGCGAACCCGCGCCCGGTGTAACCGTCCCTGAGCGGCGGGCAGTTCTCCTTGCTTCCGTTCTGCCATCCGCCGCCGTGGATCCAGATGATCAGCGGCAGCGGACCGGCCGGTTTTTCCGGAAGATAAAGGTCCAGCTTCTGACGCTCGTGCCCGTTCTCGACGTAAGCCAGGTCACGGTGGGCCTTGTGGTCTTGCGGAGAGGGCGAAGGGAGGGCTGGCCTGGGCGCGGGTTGCGCGCTCAGGCAGGATGCAACGCATGCCAGCAGGGCTGCCAGATGGGTAGTCTTCATGTTTTGATGGGCTCCTTAGGGAACCCCGCTCTTCTCGCCTTGGTTTCATTCTTCCGTGAATGCACGCTTCGCGATGTTCGGAGGACCTTCAGGAGGTGCTGGGTGATGCGGATTCTTATTTGGATGTGCGGACCTCGGTTATGTCCAGGAGCTTCATGCGATCGGCGCCCTTGGCGACGGCGTCGCGGAGCTCGGCGGGGGGGAGAGATTTGACCCAGGCAAGCGCGGCGGCGCGGAGACGATTCACCACCTCGGGTTGTTGCGCGGCCAGATTGCTGAGTTCGGAGGGGTCGCTGCCCACGTCGTAAAGCTCCGTGGCGCCCCCGGCGTAGTCGCAATAGAACTTCCACCTTCCGTCGCGCACCGCGAGCGGGGGCGCGAAGTAGGAGGGGTTGCCCATGACCTCGAAGAACCACTCCCAGTGAAGCGGCCGGCGGCGTGCGACAGGTTTGCCTAGCAAGGCGGCGCTTAGGTCTTCGCCGTCGATACCCGGGGCTTCGCAGGGGATGTCGGCCAGGGTGGCGAGACTGGGCATCAGGTCGGCTCCGGACATGATGGTCTCGTCGTCGGTGCGGCCGGCGGGAATCCTGTCAGGCCAGACGGCGATGAACGGCACCCGGATGCCGCCTTCGTAGAGGCTGCGTTTGCGTCCGCGCAGGATGCCAGGCGAACCCATGCCTGCGTTGGCGGCGTTGCCGACGTGGTAATCTTCGGGTCCGTTATCGCTCGAGAAGATGATGATCGTCCGGTCGGCGAGCCGAAGCTCGTCGAGGGCTTGGCGCAGACGGCCGACCTGCCGGTCCACTTCGGCCAGGGCGGCGAGGTAGGTTTTCATCTGCTCCGCGGGAGATCTGGCAGCCTCGATGTATTCGCCCATCCATTTGCCGAAGCCTTTCGGGTCCGGCTTCGTAGCGCGGTAAGCGTTGCGTTGCTCGGGACTGGGCCGCAGGGGGGCGTGGGGTAGCGACGACCAGACGTTGAGATAGAACGGGCTTTCCTTCTGCTCCCTCATGAAGGCGATGGCGCGGTCGAAGCTCAGTTGCGTGACACGGAACGGGTCCTCGCCCGCGACCGCTTTCTTGTCGCCGAGCTGTTCCCCGGGGCCGCTGACGACCGCCGAACGGTCGAAACCATAGGCGGCCGGGACCGGTGATTCTCCGTACTTGCCCAGGTGCCATTTGCCGAAATGACCCGTGGAGTAACCCGCCCGCTTGAAGACATCGGCGATGGTCGTCACCTCGGGGTTCATCCAATCAGGCACCCGCCTCTGCTGGTTGACGTCCGGCCGGCTGGTGATGTGGTGGAAGCCTAGGCGGGCCGGATATTGTCCGGTCATGAAGGCCGCCCTGCTCGGCGAGCAGACGGGACCGTTGACGTAAAAATTGCGGATCACGGTGCCTTCCTTGGACAGCCGGTCGAGGTTCGGGGTGCGGGCGAGGGGGTGGCCCAGGTATCCTGCGTCCCCCCAGCCGAGGTCGTCGGTCAGGATGAAGATGACGTTCGGCTTACGCGGAGAATCGGCGCCGAACAAGGTGGCGGCGGCCAGCAGGCAAAGGGTGATCAGGGATTTCATTTCGATTTCTTCTTGGAGGCGTCGGCCTTGGGGTCGTGACGTTCTTCGTCGTCATAGCCCGCCGCCTTGCGCTTCTCGACGTAGCGCTGGGTCGCGGTGAACAGGGCCATGTCGCCCGTGATGCGCGGGTCACCGGTGCGTTTCTGGTATGCCTCCAGTCGCAACCGCAAGGCGGCTTTGATCTCGGCGAACTCCGGCTGGTCGGCGAGGTTGCGCACCTGGTCGGGGTCCGCGACGCAGTCGTAGAGTTCCTCCCTCGGTCGCGGAGAAAGGATGAGGTCGAAGTATGGCTTGATGTCCGGCCGATCCGGATAGCCGCGGAGAAGGGGGAGGGTGTCGAGCCGCTGGGCATGGGCTTCGAAGTTCGCCGCCGGCTTGCGGCCGAACTCGTTGGGGTCGCCCCGCGGGGTCGCGCTGTAGTTTACGATGTATTGGTAGCGGTCGTCCCTGATCATCCGCGCGGCGATGTCGACCGGGGGCAGGTTGCCGTGCCATTCGAGGCCGTTCACGGTGAAGTCGCGCGCGGTTTCGACCCGGCCTTCGGACTTCGAGAGCAGGATGGGGAGCAGGCTGCGTCCGGTCATCTCCGGGACGGCCGGCAGGCCGGCCGCCTCGAGGATGGTCGGGGCGAGGTCGGGGAATCCTACGAAGTCGGTCACGGTGCGTCCGCCTGGTACGCGTGACGGCCACATGACGGCGAGGGGCACGTGCACGCCCCAGTCGTAGACGTTCGCCTTGGCCCGAGGCACCGGCGTGCCGTTGTCGGCGGTCACGATGACGATGGTGTTGGCGAGTTCGCCGCGCTCCTCCAGTACGGCGAGCAGCGCGCCGAGCGTGCGGTCGGCGTGCTGGACTTCGTAGAGGTAGTTCGCCCGGCTGGTGCGGACGCCCTTGGTGTCAGGCAGGAACTTGGGCAGCTTCACGTCTCCGAGTCCGACGCCCAGTTTCTGGTGGTTGTCCGGGCCCCACGGCGCGTGCGGTTCGGTGAGTCCGGCCCAGAAGTAGAACGGGCTGTCCTTGGGCTTGTCCTCCAGGAAGAGGCGGAAGTTGGCGACGTAGTCGATGGGGGAGATGCCTTTCGCCGGCGTCTTCACGCGCGCGCTGTTCCAGGCAAGTCCCGCCGGGTCGGCTCGCTTTCCCGTCGGTTCCTTCACGCCTGGCCCCCAGCCCTTGCCCGTGTATCCTGTCCGGTAGCCGGCACGGTCGAGGTGCTCGGGCAGCGTGGCGTATTTGGCCGGAAGCCAGGCCTGGATGATGGCCCCCTGCTCGAGCTCCCAGAAATTTCGTCCGGTGAGCAGCGCCGCCCGGGCGGGAGCACAGGAGGGCGCCGAGCAATAGCCATGGCGGAATAATATGCCGTCCTTGGCCACGCGGTCGAAGTGCTCCGTCCGGACGGAACTGTTGCCGTAAGCGCTGCACTCGAGCCAGCTCTGGTCGTCATTGATGACGACGAGCACGTTGGGTCGACGTTCGGTCGCGCCGGTCGGGATTGCGGCGCCGGCGATCAGGGCGAGCAAGGCGGGGAGAAATCGTAGGGTCATGGCGAACCAACTCCGCCAAGGCGGAGTGAGTTGCAGGTGGGGTTGGAAGCCTTCAGGTCAGTAGTTCCTTGATGACGCGGCGTTCCTCGACGCCGGTGAGGCGTTGGTCGAGGCCCTGGAACTTGTAGGTCAGGCGCTCATGGTTGTAGCCCATGAGGTGCATGATCGTGGCATGGAAGTCCGAGATGTGGAGCGGGTCCTTGACGATGTTGTAGCTGAAGTCGTCGGTCTCGCCGTAGATGCGGCCGCCCTTGGCGCCGCCGCCGGCCATCCACATCGTGAAGCAGCGCGGGTGGTGGTCGCGGCCGTAGTTTTCCTTGGAGAGCCCGCCCTGGCTGTAGATGGTGCGGCCGAACTCTCCGCCCCACACGATGAGCGTGTCGTCGAACATGCCGCGCTGCTTGAGGTCCTCGATGAGGGCGTGGCAGGCCTGGTCGATGTCCTTGCACTGGCTCGGCATGCGGCCGCCGGCGTTGCTGTGGTGGTCCCAGTTGTTGAGGTAGATCTGCGTGAAGCGGACGCCACGTTCGGCGAGGCGGCGGGCCATCAGCACGCTGTTGGCGAACGTGCCCGACTTCCTGGCTTCTTCGCCGTAGAGCTTGAAGGTGCTCTCGGGCTCCTTCGTGAGGTCGGTCAGTTCGGGCACCGAGGCCTGCATGCGGAAGGCCATCTCGTATTGGCGGATACGCGTATGCGTCTCGGGGTCGCCCACGGCCTGGTAGTTGAGGCGGTTGAGCTGGTTGATGCCGTCGATGGTCTGCTTGCGCAGGTCGCCCGGGACGCCGGGCGGGTTGTTGATGAACAGGATCGGGTCGCCTTTGCTGCGGAAGGAGACGCCGGCATGTTCGCTCGGGAGGTAGCCGCTGGACCAGAGGCGGGAGGAGATGGCCTGCTCCTGTTCGCGGTTGGTCGGCGTGGCGATGAGCACCACGAAGTTCGGGAGGTTGTCGTTCTCGGAGCCGAGGCCGTAGGAGGCCCAGGAGCCGATGCAAGGGCGGCCGGCGACCTGGTTGCCGGTCTGCATCGCGCAGATGGCCGGCTCATGGTTGATGGCCTCGGTGTG